>JBGPSO010000038.1:0-9709 GCA_041490145.1 Atribacterota bacterium | reverse complement strand
TGACCCGGTAGCGAAAATTCCGGAATACAAGGTATGTGCTGTAAAGGTAGAAAAAAAGCCCTCTCTGCCCTGAATTATCGTTTTTTAGTGAGATGAGGATTTAGGATATTAAATTTGATAAGGAGGTTAATATATGACCAAGATAGATTTTCCTAGAATGGTAAAAATTAGGCAAAAATTTGAAGCTCCCGTTATTAAAGACCTTAAGGGTGAACTCTCCAAAGAAGTAGCCAAATCTAAATTAAAGGAGAGAATAAAACCGGGAGATAGCGTAGCTATTACTGCCGGAAGTAGAGGTATCTCTAATATTGCAGAAATTATAGCTGCCATAGTAAAAGAAGTAAAAGATTTAGGAGGAAACCCTTTTATAGTTCCTGCTATGGGTAGTCATGGTGGAGCTACTGCAGAGGGGCAGGTAGCTGTATTAAAAAGTTACGGAATTACTGAAAGCTCTATAGGTGCCCCTATACGTTCTTCTATGGAGGTAGTGAAGATAGGGGAGATAAGGGAAGGTGTGCCTGTTTTAATGGATAAAATAGCATTTAATTCCGATGCTATCATAGCGGTTAATCGGGTTAAACCCCATACCTCTTTTAGGGGAGTTGTAGAAAGCGGATTAATGAAGATGCTCTCCATCGGCCTTGGTAAACATGCCGGCGCTTGCCTGGTGCATTCCTTTGGTTCACCTGGCTTAAGGGAAATGGTTCCTCAAGCTGCTCGTATTATACTAAAAAAAGCTAATGTGGTTTTAGGGATAGCTATTTTAGAAAATGCCTATGACCAGACGGCTAAAATTGTGGCTGTAGAACCAGAAGATTTTGAGAAGGTAGAGCCTGGTTTATTAGAAGAGGCTGATCAATTGATGCCTCGTCTTCCTTTTGATGAGATAGACCTTTTGATAGTGGATGAGATAGGTAAAAATATAAGTGGAACAGGTATGGATACAAATATAATTGGACGATTAATGATTAGGGGAGAAAAAGAGTTTGAAAAACCTCAAATTGATAAGATAATTGTTCTGGAGGTAACTCCTGAATCCCATGGCAATGCTATAGGGGTAGGATTAGCTGATATTACTGTAAAAAGGTTGGTTAATAAGATTGATTATCATGCTACTTATACCAATGTTTTAACTTCCGGATTTCTTAATAGAGCAAACATTCCTCTTACTTTTAACACAGATAAAGAGGCTGTAGCTACTGCCCTGGGGACTTTTATAAGGATTGAATCTGCAAAAGTAAGGGTAGTTAGAATAAAAAATACTCTTGCTTTAGAAAAAGTTTATATTTCGGAAGTTCTTTTAAAAGAAGCCGAAAAGAGAGAGGACCTGGAAATTATTGGTGATTTAAATGAGATGTTATTTGATTCTGCAGAAAATCTATTGGGAGGGGATTATGTTTAAAGAACTAAAAGATATTGTGGGGGGAGAAAATTTTTCTGATGGTCTGGCGGATAGATATATATATTCCTCAGATGCTTCTATTTATCAGAGTTTACCTTCAGTGGTACTAAGACCAGGAAATACAGAAGAAGTTCAAGAAATTTTAAGGTATGCCAATAAGGAAAAGATTCCTGTAACTCCTCGAGGGGCAGGGACAGGAGAAGTGGGTGGTGCTGTTCCTATCGACGGGGGTATTGTTCTTGACCTTAAAAGAATGAATAAAATAAAGGAGATTCGCATAGGAGATCTACTCTGTAAAGTTGAACCAGGAGTAGTTAATGATGAGCTTAATAAAGAGCTTAAAGGGTTTGGGTTTTTCTTTCCTCCCACCCCAGGAAGCGGAAAAGTATGCACCATAGGAGGAATGATTGCTAATAATGCTTCGGGGATGAGGGCTGTGAAATACGGAGCTACCAGAGATTTTGTTTTGGGGTTAAAGGTGGTTCTACCGCAAGGAGAACTGGTCTCCTTAGGGACACAGACCATTATTCATTCCTCTGGTTATCAGTTGGAGAGGCTGATGGTGGGTAGCGAAGGGACTTTGGGAGTTATTGTGGAGGCGACGCTTCGTCTTAAACCTCTTCCCGAAAAAAGAGCGGTGGGAAGAGCTATGTTTTATAAATTAGAGGAAGCGGGTAGAGCAATATCTGCTATAGTTGCCAGAGGTATAACCCCTTCTGCCCTTGAGCTTTTAGATGAGATAGTGATTAGGTCTATTAATGAGGCCTTTAATTTTGGCTTACCGGAAATTGAAGCTCTAGTTCTTTTTGAGTGCGATGGGAACAAGGTCTCTATTGATTATGAGATGGATAAAATAAAAAAGGTGTGTCAGGAGTTTAACTCTTTCAGTATAGATATAAGTAATGACCCTAAGGAGATGGAAAAGATATGGGAAGCAAGAAACGCAGCTTTTCCGGCTACCAGTAGATACAAGGAAAATCTGGCCAGGGTAACTTTAGCTGAAGATGTCACCGTTCCGGTATCTAAGCTTTCCGAGTTGATTATTAACCTTCATAGGATAGCCTCAGAAAATAGTATTATTATATGTACCTATGGTCATGCCGGTGAGGGATTAATTCATACCTCTTTTCTTATAAATCCAGAATCATCCCAGCAATGGGAGAAAGCAAAAAAGGCTGTTGCTGAAGTTTTCGCCCTCACTCAAAGTTTAGGGGGAACCACCTCGGGTGAACATGGAATAGGAATTACCAAGGCTCCTTATTTTAAGAAAGAAAGAAGTGAAATCCTGGAGATGATGAGGAAGATAAAAAAAGCTTTGGACCCCAATAATATTTTAAACCCTCACAAGCTGATGGATGCCCCTGATGATTTTTTTACTGCCACCAAGCTTAGATATGCGATAAAGGAGTAAAATATGGAAACAAAAAACCTGGAGAAATGGAAAAAAGAGATGCTGGTTTGCATAAGGTGTGCCTACTGCCTTGAAAATTGTCCGGTCTATAATCAGATTGGTTGGGAGAGCGTAGGCGCCAGAGCAAGAATGATTCTTTCCTACGGTCTTTTAACCAAAGATATTGAATGTTCGGATTCTATTTTAGAGAAGTTCTTTCAGTGCACTACCTGTGGACAATGTGAGGTAAATTGTCCGGCTAAAGTAAAAATTCTTGAGGTGGTAAAGGCAACCAGAAAAGACCTGGTAGAAAATGGTCACTATTTCCCTCCTCATAAATTAATGGAAGAAGCGGTAAAGAAAAACGGTAATGTATATGGAGAGGAAAAAAAGGAGAAAGAAATAATCCAAAAAGGCGCGGAATATGCTCTCTTTGTCGGCTGCGTAGGAACCTACCGAGAAGAAGAAAGCGTAAACAGGACCATAAAGCTTTTAAAGAAGCTGGGAGTATCTTTTACTAGATTTGATGAGCTATGTTGTGGCGGGGTCTTTCCTTATCTAGGTTTAGAAAATTATCAGGAGAATGTCCAGCATAATAAAGAGGAGATTAAAAAAACAGGAACAAAAAAATTGTTAACTATCTGTCCTATGTGCTATAAGACGTTTAAAAATAATCCAGAATATAGTGATTTAGGATTTGAGGTGGTTCATATTACCCAGCTTTTAAATAAACTTAATATCAAGGTGAAGACCGATGAGATAGTTACCTACCATGACCCTTGTGATTTAGGAAGACATTCGGGGATATATGAAGAGCCAAGAGAGATTATTAAAAAGTTTGCTCCTCATTTTGTAGAAATGGAAAAAAACCGCGAGAATGCTCGCTGCTGTGGTGCTGGTGGAGGGGTAAGGGGAACCTTTACAAGGCTTTCCATTGATATGGCAAAAGATAGATTGAAAGAAGCGATAGATAAGAAAGCCGATATTCTTCTTACTGAATGCTTCTCCTGTTTACATAATTTCAAGAACGCTAAGAAAAGAAAGCAAAATATTAAGATCTATAATATTTCTGAATATCTTTCGATTTTAATGGATGGGAGTAAAAAATGAAGATTTACGAATTCCAGGCTCATGAGATTTTCTCTAAAATGGGAATACCTTCTCCTCGGGGTGAGGTTGCTAAAACAAGTGAAGAAGTTAAAAAAATAGCTGAAAAACTGGGTAGATCCGTAGTCGTAAAAGCGCAAGTGCTGGTAGGAGGGAGAGGAAAGGCGGGAGGTATAAAGCTTGCTTCTACTCCAGAGGAAGCTTATAGGGCAGCTGAGAGGATTTTAAACTCTAAACTTAAAGGTGTTTTAGTTAAAAGAGTGCTTGTCCAGGAGGCTTTATCTATTAAAGAGGAGTATTATTTAGGAGTGACCGTAGATAGGGCTCAAAAAAGGGTTGTGGTTATGGTAAGTCCTGCTGGGGGAGTAGATATAGAAGAGGTAGCCAGAACCAATCCCGAGAAAATATTTAAATTTTATGTCGACCCCTTACTTGGGTTTAAAAGCCACCAGGCCAACGAGCTTGCTTCAGCTCTCACTAAAGATAAAAACTTAGTTCAAGGGATAGCTAAAATCCTTTCCGCTCTTTACCGTATTTTTGAAGAAATGGACTCTTCTTTGGTAGAGGTAAACCCTTTAGTAATTACCAAAGAAGGGTCTCTCTTTGCCCTTGATGCCAAGATTATATTTGATGATAATGCTCTCTACAGACACCCAGAAATAAGTAGCTTAAGGGATTTAGAGGTAGAAGACCCTCTTGAGGTGAGAGCAAAAAAAGCAGGGGTAAGCTATGTTAGACTCGAGGGGAATATTGGCTGTATAGTAAATGGAGCCGGTTTAGCTATGGCTACGATGGATCTGGTAAAACATTACGGAGCCGAGCCAGCTAATTTTTTAGATGTAGGAGGAGGGGCAAGTTCACAGCAGGTAGGTAAGGCGCTGGATATTGTTTTATCCGATGAGCAGGTGAGGGCTGTTCTGGTTAATATATTTGGTGGAATCACCAGATGTGATATTGTTGCCGAAGGCCTTATTCAAGCTCTCTCTAAGAGAGAGATGAACTTACCTTTAATTATTAGGCTTACTGGAACTAATGAAGAAGAAGGTCGAAAAAAGCTGAAGGGTATAAAAGGAATCTTCTTAGCAGCCACTATGAATGAGGCAGCAAAAAAAGCGATGGAAGTGGTGAAAAGTTGAGTATACTGGTTGATTCTAATACGCGTTTATTAGTTCAAGGCATAACCGGTAGAGAGGGAAGTTTTCATACGCGGCAGATGTTAGATTATGGAACAAAGGTAATTGCAGGGGTAACTCCAGGCAAAGGAGGACAACAAATAGAAGGGGTTCCTGTTTACGATACAGTTAAAGAAGCTGTTGGAGATATGGCGGCAAATACTTCCATTATTTATGTTCCTGCTCGATTTGCTACTGAGGCTATCTATGAAGCAACAGATGCCGGAATAAAACTCATAGTTTGTATTACAGAAGGTATCCCTACTTTGGATATGGTTAAAGCCTGTTATTACGTGAAACAAAAGGGTTCAAAGTTAATTGGCCCTAATTGTGCTGGAGTAATTAGCCCGGGGAAGGTAAAAGTAGGGATTATGCCCGGTTCTATCCACAAAGAGGGAAATTTAGGGATAGTCTCCAGAAGTGGCACTCTTACTTATGAGGTGGTTTATAATTTAACTAAAAATGATTTTGGCCAGTCAACCTGTGTAAGTATTGGAGGGGATCCGGTAATCGGTTCTTCTTTTATTGATATTCTTGAACTTTTTGAAGAAGATTCTCAAACTAAAGCTATTATTTTAATTGGCGAAATTGGGGGAACTGATGAGGAAGAAGCAGCAAAATTTATCCATTCAAAAATGAGAAAGCCCGTTATTGCTTTAATTGCAGGGAAAACAGCTCCTCCAGGAAAAAGAATGGGGCATGCAGGAGCTATAATCTCTGGAGGAACAGGTACAGCCGAAGAAAAGATAAAGACTTTTCAGAAGTTTTCTATTCCTGTAGCTGAAAGTCCTCTACAGGTTGTAGATTTAGTCTCAGCAGTTTTAGATGAAAGGGATTAAACATGGAATAAATGGAATAAATAGGGACACATCCCATTTTCTTAGACAATTAATATTTTTCCTATAGGGAAGGTGTACCAGGTTAATAATTCGGTAACTTTTAGCGGACAACCTATGGGGGTCTGAGGAGTTTCTTAACCAGATGATTGAAACTTTAGGTATTACTATAATAGAGAGACGTTCTAAGGGAAGGTCTTGTAAAAGGGAAAATTAAACTATAATAGAAAAAATAGGATGTGTCCCTATTTAAAAAAGGAAGAGAGGGAATCTCTCCCCTTAATAGAGGCTAGTATTCCGGCTCTTGTAGGGCTAGATCAGGATAAACCTTGGGTGGGTGGGTGTTTTGCGAGAACTATCCAGAGTAGGATATTTTAATTAATCAATCAAAAAATTAAAGAAAGTTGATCACTATGTATTACGGTAACCTAAATAAAATAAGGATAATGGTACTTATTTATCCAAATAATGAGCCTTAATAACCATCAGGGTAAGTCTACCCAAAGCTAGAAGAATTTTTTTACCAAAAAAACTACCCCCAAAGTATTGACACTGACCGAAGGCTTAGTAATATAGGTGATTTTGTAAAAATATTATATAACAATTATTATTTTCGGAATTAATAAAATTAGTTTATTGTAAGTATAAGAATCTATAAAGATATAACTACACTCACGTTAGCCAGCGGGATATAGGGTGGATTAAAAGCCCTTTGGATTTTGGAAAGAGATGACAACAACAAAAAGTTACAACTTGAGACTTCATCTAGAGTCGTGCATAAACGAAGTAGTTCGGCTATTTTAAGTTATCTGCCATTGCCAATTTTTAAGGAGAATCACTATGGAGTCTATTGAAGTCAGAGGATACAGAAAGAAAGGGGTGGAAGCTTTACTTTTTGCTCCCACCCCTTGTTGGAGCTTGAACTTACTTGCTCTTAAGTTCTTGGATGCGCTCTTCAACTCCTGCAAGTTCTTTCTTCAGTTGGTCTCTGTACTCTTCCACCCTTTCTTGCTCCTCTTTTGCAGATATGAAACGTTGGAACATACCGCCGCAGTTACATCCACAAGCTCCAAAAGTCCTTTGGCTTTCTCTTGGTTGAAACATTCTTTATCACCTCCTTTCTTTAAGGTTCGACAAACTGGTCGTGTGACTAATAGACAAACAAAGAAATTAATTAAGTATTTAAGCTATTACTTAACTATATGGTTAAAAAAATTTATTTATTTCTCACGAGTCCTAATTTCTGAGATTCTCTCTCGAACATTCTGCAGCTCCTTTTCTAATTCTTTTTCATATCTTATAAGAGATGTCAAACTTGCTTTATTTGGTCGTTGTTCTTTGAATCTACCTGTTCCTTTGCATCCACACATACAAACTTCGTTCAATATACAACGGCAATTTTCCAGTGCTTCCTCATCTATCGAATATGGTATCCAGTATCCTTTCCTCTCGCCCCTGACAAGACCGGCTTGTCTCAATACTTTTAGATGTTGGGATACAGCGGAAGGAGTTATATCCAACACTCCTGCAATCTTTTTGACCCCAAGGGGGCCTTTTGATTTCAACAGTTCAATTATTCTAACGCGTGTTTTTATGCCTAATACCTTGAACATTTCGGAAGGGTCTAACTTCATATCCATATTCTCCTATTTGATTAAGTATTTTAGTAACTACTTAAATTATGCTAAGTAAAAATGAGTTTGTCAAGTATTTTTTTAAAAAATTTTTTTTAAAGAGTTTGGCAACGGCAGATAACAGCGGATAAAAGGCTACGGTGCTTCGCACCTTCGCCCAAATTGCCTTTGGAAACTTCTTCTATCCAAAAAATCAGGTGTTCACGCTCAGTAATTAAGTAACTTATTTGGTATAATTATACCACCAAAGGAGGTACTTAATTATGAAAATTAGTCAACAGATCTTCATAAAAAGATGGAAGCCTATTCTGGAAGACTACGAAAAGATAAAGAATAAGGTTCTCCCCCGTTCCTTTATTTTAGTTAAAGACTTAGGTCTTGCTCATCATATCAGAAATAAAGAGCTAAGACGTTATTATCGTAAATGGCAGGAAGGAAAAAAACAGGATGATTTCTTACTCCCTGCTAAAATAGGGGCTAGACCCGGTTCCCGCAGGACCCCCAAAGAGATAGAACGAAATGTCCTGAAAGCTTATCGCAGATTCGGCTCTAACCGTTATGAACTGGTCTTATTATTTAAGCCCTATTATTTAGACAAAACACCTTCTTCAGCTACCATAGATCGGATTAAAAAACGCTATCCTTTAAATGAAAGCCAGAAAAAGATAATCAAACGTTATGAAAAGGTAGCTCCAGGAGAGCTAGCCCATATCGATCTGACTTAAGGTACCTAAGGATATCCGTATAGTCTTTAAGATAAAAGACCTTTATGTCGCCGCTCTTTTAGATGATTGTACCCGACTTACCTATTTAGAATCTGAACCTCCCCCGCTTTACTGGACACCAACTTAAGAGCTATAATTAAATGACAGGAGGTTCAGAAAACATGGAAGGAAATAGGAGACAATACAGCGAGGAATTCAAGAAAGATGCAGTCGGGCACAGTTTGACATCAGAAAAGACAGTGGTAGAAGTAGCCCAGGACCTGGGGATTGCCCATAGTAATTTAAGGAGATGGCGTACCCAATATGGCAAAAACGGAGAACTAGCCTCCCCCGGGAATGGTAAGCAAAGGCTCACCCCGCAAGAAGAAGAGATCAGAAGGCTAAAAAAAGAGCTTTATGAGGTTAGGCAGGAGCGAGATATATTAAAAAAAGTTGTGGCCATCTTCTCAAAAAAACCGTAGATTCATTCCGGTTTATCCGGGAACACGCTGAAACATTCAGTGTCACGAAGATGTGCCAGGTGCTAAAGGTTTCCCGGTCTGGGTATTACCAGTGGATCATATATCCTGACAGTCAGAGAAAGATAAAAAATATGGATTTAAAACAAAAAATAATTATAATATACTATAATAGTCGCCGGACCTATGGGAGCCCCCGAATCCATCAGACACTTTTGAGAGAGGATTATCAGGTGAGTAAAAAGCGGGTGGAAAGATTAATGAGAGAAGCAGGGATTCATGCTATGGCCAAAAAGAAATATAAGGCAACTACTGACTCCAGGCACACCCAACCGGTAGCACCAAACCATTTAAATCGCAACTTTGTGGCAGATAAGCCCAACCAGTCCTGGGTAGCTGATATTACTTATATCTATACTAAGGAAGGCTGGATCTACCTATCTACCATCATGGACCTGTATTCCCGCAAAATCATAGGATGGTCCATGAAAAATCGGATAACACTAGACTTAGTCATTGAGGCACTAAATATGGCCATTAAACAGAGAAAATCCTCTCGGGGTTTACTACTGCATTCAGACCGGGGTAGTCAATATGCCAGTTATTGCTACCAGGCATTGCTGGGTAAAAAAGGTATCCTATGTTCGATGAGTCGCAAAGGGAATTGTTGGGATAATGCAGTGATGGAGAGTTTTTACCGGACCTTAAAGGTAGAACTCATTTATCAGAAAAAGTATGAAACGAGAATCGAGGCCCAAAGAGATATATTCGAATATATAGAAATATTTTACAACAGAGAAAGATTACATTCTTCTATAGGGTATAATAGCCCTGAGGAATACGAAAAAATGATCATGGTCGCTTAACTGAGTGTCCGTTTTATCGGGGGAAGACCAATCCTAAAGGATAAGAAAGCAGCTACCCTTACTTACTTTATGGCTCGGGCTCTATCCTGGTTCAAACAGATCTATAATTTTGAATTTGA
>JBGPSO010000037.1:0-9792 GCA_041490145.1 Atribacterota bacterium | reverse complement strand
GGGGACAGTCTTCTTTTGTCCTCTCGCATTTAATGTAAGACAAAAAGTAAAGCCTGTCCCCATATTTTTTCTAAAACCCTTATAAATAAAGGTTCTTGTGTCATTGCGAAACACTATGACTTTGTCAAGCACTTTTTAAATACATCGGATGTACTGATCGATAATCTTTGATATAACAGGTATTATTCCGGATCATAGCACAAGCCACCTTCAGGAGTTTATTGGCAATATTATTTAAGACTAAAGCCTTGGCCTTACCCTGGGCAAGTTTACGCAAATAATAACATCTAAAGGTTACATCATGGGTAGCCACCGATTGGGCGGCCAGCCGCAAGAGTTTACGGCTTGGTCCAGGTCCAAAGTGGCGAATTCTAGCCCTTTTAGATACAGAAGTCCCACTTTGATGCTGATAGGGTACGATACCAATAAAAGCGGCTAATCGCTTAGGCTTTTGAATCTTGGTAAAATTATCGGTGATAATCAGAAGATGGGCTGCCAAGAGCATCCCGTAACCGGGAATGCTGTCTAAGTTATTGACCTTTTGTGAGATACCGGGATCTTGTTTGATCAACTTGACCAGTTCTTGATCAATCCGGGCAATCTGTTTTTCCATCTGGGCCAAGGTCTCCTGATGGGCTTTTTTGATGAGTGCCACCTGGACCCTCTGTTTGGCATAGGCCTGGCTGGCATTCTTTAAGGCGACTTTCTGTTTGGTAAACTGTTCCCGGGCAGCTAGTAATTGCCGGATCTTTTCGAGGATCTCATCTCTGGGCTGCCAAGAGGTAAGCTCATCCTGGAAGCGGTAGGCATATTCAGCAATCTGTTTACTGTCTACAGGATCGGTCTTATGGCCAACCGGGTCAAAGGCACGTTTGACTTTAAGAGGGGGTTCGATGCTGACCGGGAAATCCCGGAATAAAAGATAATAGGCTATGGCTTGAGAATAGATACCGGTTGATTCCATACAGATGTGGCTATTGGTCTTATCAATGTGATGTTCTTTCAGCCATAAGAGGAGCAGGTCAAAGCCCTCCGGGTTGTTGGGGATTGCTTCCTTGGTCACAATGGGTTGATCTGGGGTCTGATAGATGCTAGCAGCGAAATCAGTTTTCGCGATATCAAGACCGATAAAAAATAAGTTCTTTTTCATAATAAATATTCCTTTCTTGGACCGAATCAACGATGATATGAGCTGACTCCATTAATAATCGCTTTTTTAGCGACGAAAACACTATTTAGCTTTAATCATCAAGAAGGCTGGGTCTTATTCGCAATATAAGTTTTACTTTTGAGGAACCCTAGACTTGTTCAGCCTTCTTTATTCGGTACCTAGTTTAATTTAAAAAACGTTTATTTAGTTTAATATATTCTTAGTTAATAGTCTAATGGAGGAGTCATCCTTTCTGTCATTCCTGCGAAAGCAGGAATCTAAAAAAATGTCATTGCGAGGAGTTTTACAAGCCTGCCCCCCCATTTTCATGAGGGCAGGCTCTGTGAAAACAGGGGAAGCAATCTCTATTTCCAATGTAGGACAGGCGTCTCGCCTGTCTAGGTAAGGAGGTGTATTAGGTGAAAGAACAAGAATTAAAATACTGGTTAGCTTGGAATAGAATATCAGATATAGGACCAAAAAGATTTCATAAATTGATTGAATATTTTGGTTCAGCCGAGAATGCCTGGTCTGTAAAATCAGAAGAAATATCCAGAGTGCTAAATTTGAGCAACAAAATATCCTCCAGGATTTCCGAAGAAAAAAATAATATTACTCCCGAACAAGAATTAGATTTATTAGATAAGTATAAAGCCAATGTTTTAACCATAAAGGATGATTTATATCCGGAGAATTTAAAAACAATTCACGATCCTCCCCCAGTTCTATATTTTAAGGGGAAAATTATCGAAAAAGACAAAAATTCTATTTCCCTCGTCGGTTCAAGAAAAGCTACCTATTATGGAAAAATGGTCGCAGAAAATTTAAGTAAGGATTTAGCTTTAGCTGGATTGACTATAATAAGTGGGATGGCTCGAGGAATAGATACAGCGGCTCATAAAGGTGCATTATCAGTACACGGTCGGACAATCGCGGTATTGGGTTGTGGAATTGATCTTATTTATCCCCCTGAAAATAGAAGGTTAGCGAAAGAAATAGAAGAGTCAGGAGCATTAATAACTGAATTTTCTTTTTCTACTTTGCCAGAAAGGCAGAATTTTCCCCGCAGAAATCGTATTATCAGTGGATTAAGTTTAGGAACAGTGGTAGTGGAGGCTGGTGAGAAGAGCGGTGCATTAATAACTGCTGATTTTGCCCTTGAACAAGGCAGAGAAGTATTTGCGGTTCCAGGGAATATAACCTCTTCCTTGTCAAATGGTACGCATAATTTAATCAAACAAGGGGCAAAGTTGGTAAATAATTATCGAGATATTCTGGAAGAAATTCCAGGAATTGTAATCCAAGAAACAAATACCAAAGAAATAAGTGCAGAAAAATTTTCTCTATCTGAAGAAGAGCAAATAATTTATAAGATAATTTCCAACGAACCTCTCCACATAGACGAAATTATTGAAGTTAGCGAATTATCTGCCAGTAAAGTTAGCGAGATATTACTAAACCTCGAACTAAAAGATTTAATAAAAGAGATTGAAGGTAAAAAATTTATTAAACTATAATAGGACAAATTCCCAGGACAATAATATAATAAATAGAAACAAAAAATTATTGCCTTAATAAGGCTGATTTAGTATAATATAAAAAGTCGGGGCGTAGCGCAGTATGGTAGCGCACCTGAATGGGGTTCAGGGGGTCGGAGGTTCAAGTCCTCTCGCCCCGACCATACGAAATTTAACGGATTTTGCGATGAATTTTCCTATAAAACATTCACGAAGCTATCGATATTTTTAATGTTTCGATCGATGAATTAGCGGAACGTTAGAGGGATAATAATAAATGAAAGAAAAAACATTACATAAAGTAATAATTGGCGATTCACGTCATATGACTGAGGTTAAAGATGAGTTAGTTCATTTGGTAATTACATCACCTCCATATTGGCAATTAAAAGATTATGGAGCCAAAGACCAAATTGGTTTTAATGATTCTTATCAGGATTATATCGATAATTTAAATAAAGTATGGAAAGAATGCTATAGGATTTTATATCCTGGTTGCAGGTTGTGCATTAATATAGGAGATCAATTTGCGCGAGCAATTATTTATGGTAGATATAAAGTTATTCCAATAAGGACAGAGATCATAAAATTCTGTGAGTCGATAGGCTTTGATTATATGGGCGGGATCATTTGGCAGAAGGTTACAACTTGTAAAACGACAGGCGGTGCCACTGTAATGGGGTCCTATCCGTATCCAAGAGGTGGAATAATCAAAATTGATTATGAGTTTATAATTATATTTAAGAAGTTAGGGAGAGATCCAAAACCTTCGCAGGAGATAAAAGAGAAATCTAAACTTACTCAACAGGAATGGAATGATTATTTTAACGGGCATTGGAATTTTCCCGGAGAAAAACAAAATAGCCATATTGCGATGTTCCCGGTAGAATTACCGCGGCGTCTAGTGAAAATGTTTAGTTTTTACGGTGATACAGTTTTAGATCCATTTTTAGGAAGTGGTACAACATCAAGGGCAGCTCTAGATTTAGGAAGAAGCTCTATTGGTTATGAAATAAACCAGGATTTCTTGGAAACAATAAAAAAAAAGATTGGTATAAACACCGGGGATTCATTATATAAAGAGGATTTTGATTACGAAATTATATTCCAGCAAGGAGATAATGCAAAAGAAGAAAGAAAACCATCAATAGCGACTAATGGTAACCATTTGGAGAGATTAGTTGATCCAAAAAAATTTAAGTTTGGGACCGTCATAGATTTGAACGGGAAACAGGAGAGGGAAGACACATATAAGATTGTTTCTATTCCTAGTCCTAACGAGTTAATTCTTGATTCGGGATTAAAAGTTAAACTTCTGGGAGTTCTTCCTATAGAGGTTCAAGATTATAGGAATAAAGCGATTTTATTTTTGAAAAACTTTGTAAGTGGGAATAAGGTTTATTTAAAGTATGATAACTTGAAGTTTGACGATAAGAAAAATCTTTTAGCATACGTTTATTTGACGAATAAGACATTCTTAAATGCAAAATTGATAACGAATGGCCTCGCAAGATGCGATAAAAAATTAGACTTTCAGCATAAAGATAGATTTATAAAATATGAAGAGGAGGCTATGCGAGAAAAAATGGGCATTTGGGAAGAGAAAGGATTAATTCATGCCTAAAGAATGGATTCTAAACAGTGCAATTAATAGGTGGGGGCTTCAAAAAAAGAGAATGGTAGGTGCAGTTTCTGATGAGATAAGAAAATGTTCGCCCAAATCAGCGAAGGATTGGGAACAGTATTATTTCCAGAATGTGTATTCGAAAGAGCATCTTGTTGAAATAGGTAAAAAGCTGTACGTGAAAATTACCGAAGTTTTACGAGCCGAAATTGACAATATTACAGAAGAAGATTGCATAAATTATGTCATAAATTTGGTAATAAATAGGACTTTCGATGGATATATGACAGAGAAGAAAACAATCTATGAACAACTCCAAGAGATTTTAGGAGTGAAGATTGAACCAGCACCTGATGAATGGGATAGATTGTTTAATGTGGATTTCTTTATTAAAATAAAAGATAAATTTATTGGCTTGCAAATTAAACCCGCTGGGTATGCTTTCATTACTCAGATCATAAACGAGAAGACGCATCAATTAGAAACCCATAAAAAGTTTACTTCTAAATATGGTGGTAAGGTTTTTTACGTTATATCCGTTAAGGATGGTGATAATAAGAAGATTTATAATACAGAAGTTATTGATGAGATTAAGCAAGAAATAGAGAAGTTAAAATAGGTATAAAATATGACTGCAGAAATTACAATAATGAATAAGACAGTAATAATTTTAGCTGCTGATAGCGCGGTCATTATAGGTGAAAAAAATTTATAATACCGTAAATAAGCTTTTTATGCTTTCAAAATATCAGCCGATTAGCTTGATGATCTATAGTAACTCTGAATTGATGGTTATTCCTTGCGTCATAGTTTTGCCACTCATCTTTTGGAAGGTGGTACAGATTTACGGTATATTCAAGAGCTACTTGGGCATAAGAGTTCAAAAACTACAGAAATCTATACTCACGTTAGCCAGCGGGATATAGGGCGGATTAAAAGACCTTTGGATTTTGGGAGAAAATGATTATTTGTACTAAAAGATTAATCCCAAAAAGAGGTTGACAATGCTCTTATTAACTAGAAATGATATTCAAAAATCTATTTCCATAAAAGAAGCCATTCAGGTGGTTAAATATGCTTTTGCTGCTTATTCATCCGGAAAAGTTACTATTCCAATTCGCATTCAGATAAAAATTCCTCAAGAAGATGGAATTATCCTTTATATGCCCGGATATATCGAAGATTCAGGCGCATTAGGCTTAAAAATTGTATCTGTATTTCCCAAAAACAGAGAGAAAAATCTACCTACCACAAATGCCTTTATTTTATTAATCCACCCAGAGACGGGATTACCATTAGCTGGATTAGAAGGAAATTATTTAACTGCCCTTAGGACTGGCGCTGCTTCCGGAGTGGCTACTGATTACTTAGCCAGGAAAAATTCTTCAACAGTAGCGATTATTGGTGCCGGATTTCAAGCCAGGACTCAACTGGAGGCAGTGTGTTCGGTACGAGATATAAAATCAGTAAATATTTATGATATTAATGAACAACAGTCCGTTAACTATTTAGAACTAATGAAGAATGAACTTTCCAACCTTTCCTTAAAATGGACAATAAGTCCTTCTTCGGAAAAAGCTATTGAAAACGCAGATATTATCTGTGTAACCACTACTTCTAAAACTCCGGTCTTCCCTGGAGAAAAAATAAGGCTTGGAACTCATATTAATGCGGTTGGTTCATTTACTCCTCAGACGCAAGAAATTGATATACAAACCCTTTTAAAGGCGGATAAAATATATGTTGATTCTATAGAGGCTACTTTAAAAGAAGCCGGTGACTTCATTATCCCCATTCAGAAGGGTCAATTCGATAAAGCAAATATTACTGGTGAAATCGGGGAAATAATTTCCCATCAAAAAATAGGTAGAGAAAATAAGGAAGAAATTACTATTTTTAAAACAGTAGGCTTATCTATTCAGGATATGGCTACCGGATTTTTTATTTACCAAAAAGCAAAAAAATTAGGATTAGGAGAAGAATTTTCTCTGGATTAAGCGGATTTTAATTAAAAAGGTAATTTTGGTGAAAATATTTATAAAAAATAACTTCAACTATATAAAACTTTTTTTGGTAGCAATATTTTGGGGGAGCACTTTTATAGCCGGAAAAATATTAGCGGAAAAGCTTCCACCATTTACTTCTTCTTTTTTACGTTTCTTAGTCGCTTCCTTTTTTTTAGTATTATTTTCTCTTAATTTATATGGTAAATTACCTAAAATCAATCTTCATCAAATTATATTAATCATATTTTTAGCTGTTACTGGAATTGTAGGTTATAACTTCTTCTTTTTTTCAGGGCTAAAATTTATTGCCGCTAGTCGAGCTTCAATGATTGTGGCTTTAAATCCTTCTTTTATTGCCATACTTTCTACTTTAATATTTAAGGAAAAATTTAATAAATTTAAATTTGCAGGAATTATACTTTCTTTAATTGGAGCATTTACTGTAATTTCTAAAGGAAATTTCCGAACTATTTTTCAAGGAAATATTGGTAGAGGAGAACTTTTGATGTTAGGATGTGTAGTCTGTTGGGGTTTTTTTACTTTAGCCGGGAAAATTACAATGAAAGATCTTAAACCGATTATAGTTGTTACTTATGCATGTCTTGTTGGTACTATTATACTAATTATTCCTGCCATTTTAGAAGCTAAACTCCAAAATTTTATGCAATATAATTTTAAAGAATGGGGAAGTATTTTTGTTTTAGGATTTTTTGCAACTGTGCTAGGTTTTGTTTGGTTCTACGAAGGAATTGATAAGATTGGTCCTTCTCAAGCAGGAGTATTTATTAATTTTGTACCAGTTTTTGCTACTATATTTGCAATATTAATTTTGGGTGAAAAATTAGTTTCATCTCTTATAATTGGAGCTGTTTTTATTATAAGCGGAGTATATCTGACTAATTATCAAGCTAAAAAATTTAAGATAAATAAAGGTGAAGAAGTAAAAATTTTAGCGGAATAAAAATAAATATAAATTCCGTTGGGCAAGCGCACCCTCTAATTTTCACCTCCAATTTTCTTCCTTAAATACAAGATAGGAGAGTACAACTGATTAAAGTGATATTGCAAGACCTGACCCCATAACACTAGAGCATCCGGCTGTTAACCGGAGGGTTGTAGGTTCGAATCCTACCCGGGGAGCCAGACAATTTCAAGCCCTTTGGCTTCTGCTGAAGGGTTTTTTTATTTTTATAAATTTTTTTTATAAAAAAGAAGGATTTTTAAATAGACTTGTAGTATATGCAAAATAGTGGCTAAAAGAAATTAAATAAGCGTATTTTTTATCAAAGCAGAATATCTATAATAACATTATCCTAAAATAAAAAGCTATATTATCTAAGATTTAGCTTAAGAGTAGCATTCTTTCTCTATCCCAAGAGACCTACTAAGTAACATTCTTATCACTATATTAACCATCCAAGCATCAATCTTCTATCATTACTTAACCTAAAACCTCTATATCTTCTTCTGGATGAAGATAACAGGAGAGACCTTTTCTTTAATAGAAAAGGAGCCGAAGAGGTAAGATGCCACAAACATCAAAACTTTCAGGCAAAAGGATAGAGCAAGGAAGTAAAATAGTTATTTTCTTATACTGTCTTTTTATTTATGAATGTCAAAATTTTCTTTATATAATTATATTTCTGGATAAATAACAATTAGGTAATAAATAAATAGTAATTTTATCCGTGATTAAAGCATTATAAGGAGAGATCTAAAGATGGGTTTTAGAAAGCTAAAGGATGTAAATTTACATTTGTATGGTAGTCTATTGGTTAGTATAATAATTTTTATTATATTGGCCTTTTATGATTTATCCTTAGCTTATATGGTTGCCCTAACAATTTTATTACTTGGCTTGGTTATCTATATTGGCGAATTGGAGGGTATAATAAAACACTATGAGGATTTTTGTCAAAATAACATTCAAGAAGCGTTGGATAAACTTAAATAAATGATAGGTACAATATTAAGTTATACATCAAGTCGATAATATTTTACGCATAGGATATAAAAATACAGGGGACGGTTCTCTGTATCCGTATCCGTAAGGGATTCCCGGTTTAACCACAGTTGGGATACTTTCTCAATTTGGCCAAGAGCCAAAGGTAGCTTCCAGAGGATATGAGGATATCAAGCCTTGGTGCTTTCCGGGATAAAAGCCGAATCACCCTTAAAGGCCATCAAGGGACAATTGTTTCTGGGTCAAGAGAATTTTATTGAGGAGATAAAACCCTTGACCAGAGGTAAAGAAAAATTATATATAAAGGTACGGTTCTTTGACACATTATTTTATCTAAATTATAATATAAAAAATAAACTAAGAAGTTTTTATCATGCCTAGACAAATAAGGGAATTAAGTAAAACCGGAATCTATTTTGACAGGTAACTCGTGTAGTTTAAAAGATATTCTGTCAATAAAATGGATTATTGTGCAAAAATTGCCCAGTAATTACACAAATTTTACGAAAAAAATTCACTCTTTTTAATAAAATTAATTAAGATAAATAAAAAATATTAGATGTTTATTTTATCTTTAGGTAAAAAACATCTTTGAGTCGTTTATTTATATAGCTTCTAACTATCTTTTAAAAATAGAAAAAACTGAAAAGAAAGTTTTTATAATAATTGGCATAGTAATTGCTATTATTAATAGTTAGAAAATATTAAAAAGGGGGTGAATTACCAATACAAAGATTCGGTGCGGAAAATTTCGAATTTAACCGAATGTTTAAAGGTGATTGTTGGTAAACAATATTAATTAAGTGAGAAATTTTAAAGAGGGAAGAAAATATTTCTCTTCCTCCCTCTTGACTATCCAGATATTGAGGTGAGAAAAATGAAAATATTCAAATATTTTAGTATTTTAACAGGTATACTTTTACTTTTTAGTATCAATGTTTTTGCAATGCACCGTTTTTCTCCTTGGCATGAAGGTCCGGGTATGATGTGGGGTTGTGGAGGATTGCTGATTGGTTTGGCTTTTCTGGTGGTGATTGGTTTAGTAATCTATTTTATTGTGAAAAATATAAGAGAAAAGAAATCAGATATAGTGACCAAAGAAGAGACCCCCTTGGAAATATTAAAAAGACGTTATGCCAAAGGTGAAATTAATCAGGAAGAATTTAAGAATATGAGTAAAGAATTGCAAGGCTAGTTGAAATATTAGTAAAAAATGAAGATCCGGAGTTCTAATCATACCTTTCGTGAAATCGTGCAGCCTGACTCTGGATCTTCCAACAAAGATGACCTGAGAGCTGTTAACGCAAATCGTAAAAACAATATAGGAACAGGGGACGGTTCTCTGTTCCTATTTGCTCCCTCTGAAACCTTTTATTTACAAGGGTTTTAGACCCCCTTCAGGAATGCCCTTAATATACACGTAGAGTGCCTTTTTTGAGGCCTCAATTTTCGAAAAATTGGCAATTACGACCCCTGTTTTTAGCCTATTTTTACCTCCCCAAAATCACGAAACCCTTATAAATAGCCACTTT
>JBGPSO010000036.1:0-9991 GCA_041490145.1 Atribacterota bacterium | reverse complement strand
TTTCTCTAACTTCTTTGTCTATTTTATTGGCAATCTCCTCACTATAATCACGTTCTTGAGAAATATCTCTGCCTAAAAATATTTCATGTTCTTTTCTTCCTAAAGTAACAGGTCCTAAAACTTCACTCATACCGTACTCAGTTATCATTTGGCGAGCAATTTTGGTAGCTCTTTCCAGATCATTCTGCGCACCGGTAGTAACATCTTTAAATATTATATCTTCAGCCACTCTCCCCCCCAATAAAACTGCTAATTTATCCATTAATTCTAACTTACTAATTAGGTATCTATCCTGGGTAGGAAGCTGTAAAGTATAACCTAAAATAGCATTGCCTCGAGGGATAATGGAAACTTTATGCACTGGATCACAATTAGGTAACATCTTAGCCACAATAGCATGTCCCGACTCATGATAAGCAATTATCTCTTTCTCTTTATCGCTAATTAACCTACTCTTTCTTTCTGGTCCGGCAATAACCCGATCTATAGCAGCTTCGAATTCTTCCATTCCGATTTCATTCTTACCCTCTCTGGAGGCCAATAGGGCAGCTTCATTTACCATATTGGCTAAATCAGAACCCACAAAACCGGGAGTCCTTCTGGCTAAAACCTTAATATCCACCTCTTTAGCTAAGGGTTTACCTCGGGCATGGATTTTTAAAATTCCTTCCCGTCCTACTATATCAGGCCTATCTATGACAATCCGCCGATCAAATCTTCCCGGCCGCAGTAGTGCAGGATCTAAGATATCCGGACGGTTAGTGGCAGCGACCATTATTACACCTATATTTTGATCGAAACCATCCATTTCTACCAATAGTTGGTTTAAGGTCTGCTCTCTCTCATCATGCCCTCCTCCTAAACCAGCTCCTCGATGTCTTCCTACCGCATCGATTTCATCCATAAAAATAATACAGGGGGCATTGGCTTTGGCTTGTTTGAATAAATCTCTTACTCGAGAAGCACCAACTCCTACAAACATCTCCACAAAATCAGATCCACTAATACTAAAGAAAGGTACTCCTGCTTCACCGGCAATAGCTCGAGCTAGTAAGGTTTTACCTGCCCCTGGTGGTCCATAAAGTAAAATCCCTCTAGGTATTTTTGCACCCAATTTCTTAAATTTAGCCGGATTTTTTAAAAAGTCAATTACTTCTTGAACTTCCTCTGCTGCTTCATCAATTCCAGCCACATCCTTAAAAGTAATTTTGGGGGTTTCTTTGCCTAAAAGTTTAGCTCTACTCTTGCCAAAGGACATAACCTTATTTCCTCCCCCCTGCATCTGCTGTAACATAAATATCCATACACCAATAATTAAAAGCATAGGCAAGATAGATGAAAGTAAACGCATCCACCAGGAAACCTCTACTGGAGGTTTAGCTTCTATTATTATATTTTTACTTCGAAGGATATTTATCAACTCCGGATCATTAGGTGAATAGGTAGAGAAATTTGTACCATCTATGAGCGTACCAGTAATTGAATTATTAATAATAGTAACTTTAGACATATTATTTGTTTCGATTTCTTTTAGAAATTGAGAATAAGTAAGTTCTTGACTAGCAGTAGACTTAGGCTCAAAAAACGAACTTATAATTGAAACTGTTATAATTAACACCAGTAAATACAGACCTATGTTTTTATAATTTTTATTTCTTTTTAAATTCTTTTTATTTAAATTAGGTATATTAGACAATAAAAGTTTCTCCTTTTTAAAATTTTTAGTAGGTATTAAAATATTAATAACCTTACCGCAAAATAATTTTAGCATATTTCCTAAACAAACTCAATCATATCTAGTGAATAAGACAGAAGTCAGAAGCCAGAAGTCAGAAGCCAGGATTCAGAATATAATAGTATCATGTATATTGTATATATAGGATATTGTATTATAATCTAGAGCAGTTAGCGTTTAGGAGGTAGGGGCTTGATTTATCAAGCCCGCAAAACTCGGGTCGGATAAATCCGACCCCTACTCCAATTATTTCAACTCACCTTGGTATATTTCGGGATTAAGAGTAAAAACATACGGAATATTTCTAAATTTTCCGGCGTAATCCAAACCATAACCTACTACAAATTTATTAGGGATATCAAATCCCAAATAGTCAACTTTGACCTTGGCTTTCCTTCTGGTATTTTTATTTAAAAACGCACATACTTTCAAACTAGTAGGTTTACGTGATTTTAATATTCGAACTAAATAATCGAGAGTTAATCCAGTATCAATTATATCTTCAATTATTAAAACATCTTTGCCTTCAATAGTCTCATCTAAATCTTTTAATATTCTCACTACTCCTGAAGATTCTGTAGCTGCACCATAACTGGAAATCGCTATAAAATCAAATATCATGGGAATTGAAATTGCTCGAGCTAAATCCGCCATAAATATTACAGCTCCCCTTAATACACCTACAAAAACCAAGTTTTTGCCTTGATAGTCCTGAGTTATCTTTTTACCTAACTCTGCAATTTTTTCTTTAATTTGTTTTTCTGTAATCAAAATCTCATCAATTTCTCTATTATTTAGCATTTTCCTTTCTTCTCCCTTAAATATTTTTATATAAAAACCTGTAAAAAATATTTTTCTACTTTTAATTTTAATATTGTTTTAGTAAAAATAACCTTTAAAAAAATTAAATAAATCGAAAATTCAGGTTTTATTATCAGCCTTCTGGTCTAATACTTCTTAGTATTTTTATTAATTATTTATTTATAAACTAATATTTTAAATATCATACAGAAGTGAAGCTAATATGCTCTTTGTCTTTATATTCATCTTTATATAGAGTAATTTTTTACTAGCCGAGGTAATTTTTACCCGATTATCCATTCTCATTCCCACAATCCATATTATCTTATTTTCACTATCTACTAAGATAGGGACTAAATCTCGATGGCTTTTAGGAATCTTATTATCGATAAAATACTCTTTTACCTTTTTTTCTCCTATCATCTTTAAGGGATAAAATCTATCTCCTATCCGTCTATTCCTTAATTTAAGAGGAAATTTCACTTTATCATAATCAATAAATTCTATAAATTCTCCCTTAGGTTTTTTTCCATTAAAATATAAAGAAGATTTTATTTCTGCAGAATCTAATATTATTGTTTCAAATTCTATATCTAAGGCTTTAATTTTTGTCTTCCCTGAAATTAATATATTATATTCCCAAGGCGTAGATATCTCATCTACCCAATTTTTAGATATCCTCTTTCTGTAAATTATTAATTGGCTATAGCTCTTCTTAGCCCTTAAATTCTCTGGAAGATAAACTTCTTTTTCACCAGATTGATATTCGGAAAGTTTTAATATTTCATTATTATGAGCAAAATTAATAGAATAAAGATTTCCTTTTATTACTTCGATAGATTTCCTGATTATCCTTCTCTTTAAGGCTAAAGATAAGGTATTAAACTTTTTTAAATCGACAATTATTCTTTCTTTACCTTCCACTTTTACTATCTCTGTAAATAATAACTCTGTTTTTTGTTGCAAATAGGTATAAACTTCACTGACCATGCTCTGTAGGCGTAATATAATATCTTTTATATTTTTATTATACTCTTTGGAAAGGAGAGGTAAAAGTTCTAATCTGATTTTGTTTCTAAGATATATAGTCTCTTTGTTGGATGAATCTATTCGATATTCTATTTTATGTATTTGGCAATATTCTTCAATCTCCTTTCGAGTACATTCTATTAAAGGTCTAATTATTTTATTCCGTACTGGTGGAATTCCCGTTAATCCTTCTAATCCGCTACCTCTTAAAAGTCTCATTAAAATAGTTTCGACCTGATCATCAGCATTATGACCTAGAGCAATTTTGTTAGTCTTTAACTTCTCTGTGGTTTCTGAATAAAATTTATATCTATACTCTCGGGCAATCTCTTCCAGATTTGATCGTTTTTTCTTTACAATTTCACTTAAATTACAACTTTTAACTTCACAGGGCAAATCTAATTTTTGAGCCAAATTTTTAACGAAATCGGCATCTTCATCTGATTCTCTGCCTCTTAGCATATGATTAAGATGGGCAATATATATTGATAGATTATATTTTTGTCTGAAAGATAACAAAATTTTTAAAAGTGCTACCGAATCAGGACCCCCAGATACTCCTACCAGAACTTTATCATCAAAAGAAAGCATATCAAACTTTTTTATAGTCTCCAATACTTTCTCTTCCAACATTTCTATCCCCTTGTAATTAAAGGCCTTTCTAATTGAAAGGCCTTTAATTTATCAATAAATATTTTTGGTGGCGGTGCTGAGATTCGAACTCAGGACACTGCGGGTATGAGCCGCATGCTCTAGCCATCTGAGCTACACCGCCTAAGATTAGTCGTTAGTGAATAGTATTTAGTAAATAAAATACATTTAATGATCAATAAGCTATAGATTTCAAGTTACAAGTTGCCAGTTTATAGAAAACTCAAAGTGCGTAGAGGTTGTTTGATTAAGAGGTTTTTTGAAATTGGTTGCGGGGGGCGGATTCGAACCACCGACCTTCAGGTTATGAGCCTGACGAGCTACCTGACTGCTCCACCCCGCGCCGTATTTTATTAAAGGTGCCGGAGGCCGGAATCGAACCGGCACGAACTTTACAGCTCGCAGGATTTTAAGTCCTGTGCGTCTACCTATTCCGCCACTCCGGCAAACTGCAATTACATTATATGATAAATCTTCTAAATCGTCAATAGTAATTATATAATTATGTCAAGAAAGTGTAAATATTCAGATAGTTGGACTACACCATAACCTTCAACATAAAGCACATCTCCATAATAAAACATTCCATATTCCGGATCAATAGCTATACTTTTATATCCAGCTTTATAATTAGTAGAAGTAAAACCATCAGCATAAGGCCAACAGGATTTTTCATCGGGAGTATAAGCTGTTGCCACTACGATAAATTCCGGATAGGGTAAATTTTTATCTCTTCCAGTTGACAATACTTCCTCTATTTCTTTTGCCTGTGCATTTGCTTTTTCCCAATCTATTCTATTAAAACCATATGGATCTGTTTTAGATTGACCATATTTTTCAATAATAGTATATCCTGCTGCTTTCTCTTTACTAGAAATCTGATGCTGAGAAGTAAAGCGTACCATATTTCCTTCTTTATCTTTGACCACATAAAACTTACCACATACCGAAAAACTGCTCATCCAAAAGAATAAATTTAAGAAAATTATGAAAGTTATAAAAAGTTTTATTTCTTTTTTTATAATTTTCTCCTTTAATTAAAGATTCGGTATTACCTTCTACAAGTTTAGTATAATTTATAATACTATAAAATTTTTAAATAAAAAAGGAAAAAAAGGGGACGGTTCTATTTTTTACCATTTTTTAAAATTGAGAGCAAAAAATAGAACCATCCCCTTTTTATTGGAAGTTAAAATTATTTCGTTGTTCATATTTTATTTTTCAATTCCTTTAATCAATATTTCATCAGGTTTGGTAAGACCTAATTCTTCTCGAGCAATTTTTTCAATATATTTATCAGCTTTTAACGATTCTACTTCTTCTGATAAATTTTTATTTTTTAGTTTTAATTCTTTTATATCTGATTCCAATCTTTTCATATCTTCTTTTAGTTGTAAGGTCTTAGCATATTTATCTGAAAATAAAAAAACTATATAAAATATTAAAACTAAAATTAAAGCCCAAATTATTTTCGAATGAAATATTGACCTAATCGATATCATTTTATATTAAATACTGCCTTCCCACGATAAATTGCCAATTCTCCTAATTGTTCCTCAATACGTATCAATTGATTGTATTTGGCAATTCGTTCCGTTCTACAAAGAGAACCAGTTTTAATTTGTCCGATATTAGTCGCCACAGCTAAATCAGCAATAGTAGTATCTTCTGTTTCTCCGGAACGATGAGAAATTACCGCAGTAAAACCTGCTTTCTTTGCAGTCTCAATAGTATCTAAAGTTTCTGTTAAGGTTCCTATCTGATTTAATTTTATTAAAATCGAATTAGAGGCTTTTAGCTCAATCCCTCGACTAAGTCTCTTCTTATCAGTAACATAAAGGTCATCTCCTACAATCTGTATTTTATGACCTAATTTTTGGGTAAGTTTTTGCCATCCTTCCCAATCGTCTTCGGCTAAGCCATCTTCCAGAGAAATTATAGGATATTTCTCTACTAATCCAGTATAATAATCTATCATCTCATTGGAAGTTCTAACTGTTCCTTCTCGGGATAATACATATTTCCCACCTTGATATAACTCTGAAGCAGCCGGATCTAAGGCTATATAAATATCCTTACCTGGCTCGTATCCTGCTTTTTTAATTGCTTCTACTATTAGTTGAATCGCCTCTTCGCTTGATTTTAAATTAGGAGCAAAGCCACCTTCATCCCCAACTGCCACATTATATCCTTTTTCTTTTAATACTTTCTTCAAAGTATGAAAAGTTTCCGCCCCCATCCGTAGGCTCTCCCGAAAATTAGCACCGCCGGCTGGAACAATCATAAATTCCTGAAGATCCACTCCGCTATCTGCATGTTTTCCCCCATTTAATATATTCATCATAGGAACAGGAAGTTCTTTTGCATTTACTCCCCCAATATAACAATATAAAGGCAATCCAAAAAATTCTGCTGCAGCTTTTGCTGTAGCAAGAGATACACCCAAAATAGCATTAGCTCCCAAACGACTTTTATTAGGAGTCCCATCAAGTTTAATTAACAGGCTATCAATTAATAATTGATCTGTGGCATCATATCCGATAATTTCAGGAGCAATAATCTCATTTACATTCTCGACCGCCTTAAGAACTCCTTTTCCTAAGTACCTTTTTGGGTCACCATCTCTTAATTCAATAGCCTCATGCGCGCCGGTACTGGCTCCGGATGGAACTTGAGCCACTCCTATAGCTCCGCTTTCCAGTTCTACTTCCACTTCAACAGTGGGATTTCCTCTTGAATCTAATATCTCTCTTGCATAAACTTCAAATATTTCACTCATCTTATCCCTCTCCTCTCTATTTATTTAATAAAATATTAAATTATTGTCACCTAAATTAATTAAAATTTAATTTTATATACCAAAATGTTTAAATAAAAAAGAACCCAAGCCGAAATAAATTGACAAGCCACTCACATCAATTGCAGTGGTAATAAAGGGACCGGCAGAAATTGCTGGATCAATCTTGATTTTTGTAAAAATTAAAGGTAATAAAGCCCCCATAGTCGTAGCTGTAATCATAGCCACACCTAATGATATCCCTATTAATAGACCTAATAAATAATTGTTCTGCCATAAAAGTGCTATAAAAGACATAACTACCCCCGCAACTAAACCTATTATACACCCTACTTTAACTTCAGCCCATATATTCTTCCACAATTCATCCATTTCAATTTGCCCGGTAGCTAAAGCACGAACTCTCTTTACCCAGAGTTTCCATTATTTTAGCTTGTAATTCTGAACTTAATTCTAAAAGTAATTCAGCAATTTTTTCATCATCTTTAAGCAATTTAAATATTCCAATGGTTTGTTCTAATAATAAATAATCGGTTAATTCGGCAAACTTTGTAGGGTGCAGATCATCAATAATTTCTTTTATTTCTTGAATCTTTTTTTCTTCTAATAACTTTATTATTTTTTCTGAAATTTCTTTTATCTTATCTTCCATTGGTTCAAAACCTCTTTTATTGGCTGGTAAAGCAAAAATATAGCCCGAAATTCATAATTATTTTTATTAAAATTTCAATCTTCTTCTTTTTTAATCTCTTTTATTACTTCATACAAGGAACTTGCTCCCTCAGCTGGAATATTTTTTAGGGGAACTTCTATTACTTTTGCTCGTAGGATTTTGGTTGTAAAATTAATTTCTAATTCATCGCCAGTCTTTATTTCATCTCCTGCTTTGGCAATTCGATTATTAACTTTAATGCAATTAGCAAGACAAGCTATTTTAGCTTCTGTTCTCCTTTTTATTAGTCTACTTACTTTTAAAAATTTATCTAATCTCATCTATTTTTAATTAACCAATTCTCCAATTTGCCGATTGACCAATCAAATTAGTCGTTAGTATATAGTATAGCGTATAGTTTTAGATTAACAAGAGCTTGTCCTGATTAAGTCAAAAATTTAAAGCGAAAAGCGAAAAACCATAATTCAAAATTCAAAACTTTTTCTTAGTTTTTAGCTTTGAGTTATAGTTTTGCATTTTGCGCTTTTAGCTTTACACTTTATACAATATGCCCTTACTTCCCCTGACTTTTTCTTTCTTTACTGTATACTATATACTAAATACTATAATACGAATTTATTCTTTTGATTTTAATTGAGGAAAAAGTATAACTTCTTTAATTGAATCAGAATTAGTAAGTAACATCATTAATCTATCAATTCCTAGACCTAACCCACCTGCGGGAGGCATACCATATTCTAAAGCTTCAATATAATCTTTATCCATAAAGTGACTTTCCACATCTCCTGCTTCTTTCTTGGCTAGCTGTTCTTCAAACCGACGTTTCTGTTCTGCTGGATCATTTAATTCGGTAAAGGCATTTGCTAATTCTATTGAACTGATAAATAATTCAAATCGTTCTACTAATTCTGGATTGTCTTTCTTCTGTTTGGATAGAGGGGAAAGCTCAAGAGGATAATCAAAAACAAAAGTTGGTTGAATTAAAGTCGGTTCTACAAATTTTTCAAAAAGTTCATTGGCAATTTCACCTCTATTTATATTACCTTTTATATTCAAACTATATTTTTTTACAATTTCATTAAAGTCTTTTTTAGAGATTTTATCTACCCGGAGTCCTACCGCTTCTTCTATTGCCTTAAACATGCTTATTCTTTTCCAAGGAGGTGTAAAATCAATTGTATTTCCCTGATATTCAATTTCTAAACTTCCTAAAACATTTTTAACTAGATAGGTGATCAACTCCTCGGTAATTTGCATCATACTGTAATAATCACCATATGCTTCGTATAGCTCTAACATGGTAAATTCAGGATTATGTTTAGTAGAAATACCTTCATTTCTAAAATTACGACTTAACTCATATACCTTTTCAAGCCCCCCAACTAATAAACGTTTTAAATATAGTTCCGGAGCGATCCTTAGATAGAAATCCCTATGAAGAGCATTATGATGGGTAATAAAAGGAAGAGCTATAGCTCCACCAGGAATAGGTTGCATTATAGGAGTTTCAACTTCTAAATAGTTCCTATTATCTAAAAAATTCCTTATAGACTGTATTACTTTGCTTCTCTTAATAAAAATTTCTCTTACTACTGGGTTTACTATTAAATCTAAATATCTTTTTCTATATCTTATTTCTACATCTTTGAGCCCATGCCATTTTTCAGGTAAACTGCGTAATGATTTACATAAAAGTGTAAATTCTTCAACTAAAACAGTAATTTCGCCAGTTCTAGTTTTAAAAATTAATCCTGAAACTCCTAAAATATCTCCAATATCAATTTTACTAAAAAGCTCAAAAACCTTCTCTTCAATTTTATTTGACCTTATATAAATTTGAACTTTTCCATTTATATCTTCAATATCAGCGAATATAGCCTTCCCATGTTTTCTTAAAGCCATTAATCTCCCAGCTATAGTAATCTTTTCCTTAGTACATTCGCCAATCTGTAAGTTTTTATTTTTTTCTATTAAATCTTTTATTTGATAAGTTCTGATAAACTTATGTCCAAAAGGATCAATACCTTCTCTTTTTAATTCTTTTATCTCTTCCCATTTATTAGATATAATTTCTGCAGTATTCTTTTTTATATCCATCTGATTCACCTCTTTTTTCTCTTATGGCAAAACATTATTTTGAAAAATATAAAAATATAATATTAAAATTATTATAATATTAGTTTTTAGCACATCTTTTAGATATTAAATAATTTATATATTGATTATTTACTTTAGCGGCATAAATAATTATTAAAATTGCAATAATGAACAAAGTTATTAAAAATATTAAAATATAAAGATACTT
>JBGPSO010000035.1:0-10200 GCA_041490145.1 Atribacterota bacterium | reverse complement strand
ATCACTTTTAATCTATCAGAATTTATAATATTTTTTTGAATTCCTAACTTTTTAATCATTAAAATATCACGATACCATGATATTATTATTTCTAATATTTCTTCCATTCTATCTATTTCTGTTATCATCTTTTCAATATTTATAAAAATATGAGGGTCATATTTTCCAGGGAATATTGTGGATAAGTGTTCTAATAATTTTTCTCTTTGGTTAAAATATTCCTTATCGGATAATAAACTAAAAGCTTTTCCAATACTTCCCTGAGCTAATTTAGAAATTAATTCAGCTCTTTCTTCTTTTAAATTATTTATTTTATTTAATAATAACTTTTTTATTTGTAAGGAAGATATTAATCTAAAATTTATTATTTGGCAACGTGATATTATAGTTAGTAAAAGTGGATCTAACTTTAAACAAATTAAAATTATCACCGCATAATCAGGAGGTTCTTCTATGGTTTTTAATAAACAATTTGATGCCTCAAGGGTCATCTGATCTGCTTGATCTATAATATATATCTCTTTTTTATTTTCAAATGGCTTGATTTCAATATCTTTACGTAATTCTCTTATTTGTTCAATCTTGATTAAATCTTTAATTGGTTTAATTATTTTTAAATCTGGACAATATTGTCCATTAATCTTACTGCACACTTCACAATTATCGCAAGCTTCATTATTTTTATTAATATTCAAACAATTCATTGCTTTATAAAACTCTAGCGCAGTTAATTTTTTCCCTACTCCTTTATTCCCAACAAAAATATAAGATGATGAAATTCTATTTTCTTTAACAGATTTTTTTAATATTTTTATTGCTTTTTCTTGTCCTACTATATCTTTAAAAGACATAACCTCTCCTTTACTCGGTTAGTTGGTTATTTGGTTAGCTAGTTAGCTGGTTAAGAAAACATATTTAAGATAGAAAACTAGTTTTATAGTTTTGCGTTTTTCGTTTTTAATTTTTAGTTTTCTTAACTATCTAACCAGGTAACTAGCTAACTAAGTAACTAATTCTTAGCGAGATACGAGATACAAACTTGGCTTCTGGATTCTGAATTTCTTACGATATACTATATACTACATACTATATACTATTTGTGCTATCCGCTATTTTTTATTTTATTATTTACAATTTTGATTATTTCTTCAGATATTTCTTCTTTACTTCTATTAGCATCAATTATTTTAATTCTTTCTGTCTCTTCCCGAAATAAATGATAATAACCATCTCTAACTCTTTCTAAAAATAACTTACCTTCAATAATTTTTTTATTTATAAATTCTTCTTCAAATCGTAATTCCCGGGAATTACCGAAAGAAGTTGATCTTCTTAATCCTTCGTAAGGTTCAATATCTAAAAAAAATGTTAAGTCAGGAATAGCTTTTCCTACCACGAAATTATTTAGATACCTAATAGTTTTTAAATCTATACCTCTTCCATAACCCTGATAAGCAGTGGTAGAATCATAAAAACGATCAGAAATGACTATTTTTTCCTTTTCTAAGGCTGGTAAAATTACTAATCTAACATTTTCTGCCCGAGAAGCTAAAAATAATAGCATTTCAGTTTTATAATCCATACCATCATTTTTTTGGTCAAGAAGGATTCTGCGTACTTTTTGTCCAGTTTTTGTTCCTCCTGGTTCTTTGGTATAAATAGAAGGACATCCTTGTTCAATTAAAAAATTATAAAGCATCTTTGCTTGAGTAGTTTTTCCACAGCCTTCAAGTCCTTCAAAAGTTATAAATAGCCCTTTCTTCATTATATACCTCTTCAATTTTACTTGATCTATCAGTTAAGGTTATTATCCCCACTAATTTTCCCTCTGGTAAGAATTGTTAACCATATATATCTTATAATTTTTTAATGCTCACCCATTGAAGACATTTTTCTACTTCCTCCCTGGAAATGAATTCCTCTTCTTCTCTTAAGGCGCTGGCTAGCGCACAAGCCATTGAGAATTTAACGGCATCTTCAAGGTTTTTTTTATCTTCAGTCAAAGCAATCGCTAACCCAGCAACTAAAGCATCACCTGCTCCAATTAGATTAACAATTTTATGATAGGTAGTTTCTGCAAACCATACTTCATCTCTGGTAGCAATTATATCTTTTTCTTTCTCTAAGGAAATAACCGCAATTTCTGCCCCTCTTTGAACAACTTCTTTTGCTGCCTGAATAGCACTTTCTGGTTTATCTATCATAATCCCAAAAACTTGATTACTTTCTCTAATATCAGGCTTCGCCAAAAAAGGTTTCTTCTCCAATCCTTTAATAAATTGTTCACCAGAAGTATCTAATATAGCTTTTACTCCTCTTTCTTTTGCAATAGAAATTAAATCAGCATAAATATCTACAGGAACTCCGCGAGGTAAACTTCCAGAAAGCGTAACTATACTACATTGAGACATAACTCGATAAAAAATCGATTTAAGCATTTCTACATCATATCCTGTCACCTTAGGTCCTGTTTCGCTAAGTAAAGTATGATAGCCTTTTTCTTTATCTGAAATAATCGTATTACTCCTGGTTTTTTCTTCAATATGCCAGAAATTAGTAGTTATACCTAACCCTCTTAATTCTTCTTCTATTGTCCTGCCCCTGCCGCCTCCTAAAAATCCAATAGCGATAGTTTCCCTGCCACATCCCCTAATCGCTTTGGATACATTTATGCCTTTACCACCAGAGGTTATACGGGCATCCAAAACTTTATTGTATTGATTTATTTTTAGATTATTAACCTTTAATATTACATCTAAAGCAGGATTTAAAGTAACAGTAACTATCATATTTATCCCTTCTTTTTTTAATAATTAATTAAATTATCTTTAATATTTTTAAAATTATAGCTTAATTATTTTAATTAATCAATCTTAACTCGTATCGCGTATACTAGCATAAAGCGTATAGCGTTTAGCGGATAGTTCATAAGCGTAAAGCGTATAGCGAAAAATCCAAAACCCTAATTCAAAATTCAAAACCCTTTTCTTAATTTTAAATTTTAAGCTATAGTTTTACGTTTTGCACTTTTCGTTTTTCGCTTTCTGCTATACCAATTTAGTCGCTAATTGATTGATAGACAAGCGAGACACCTGTCCTACTAACGACTAAATACTATTCACTATATACTGCTTATCCTATACACTATACGCTAAACGCCAACCGCTATATATGTTATTCTATAAACAATTTAAATAACTTAACTAATATAATCCCACCAATAAATCCACCAATATGGGCAAACCAGGCTACTCCACCTTCTCCTGTTTTAACTGCCAAAGAAGAGATACCATATAAAAATTGATATATTATCCAAAAACTTAATACTACTACCGCTGGAATTTTAATCAATCTTATAAAAAAACCAAAAATAATCACTGTAGTTACCCTTGCTCTAGGGTAAAGCAATAAATATGCTCCCAACACTCCAGCTATTGCTCCACTAGCTCCCACCATAGGCATAGTAGAATTAGGATTAAAAAATATCTGAGTAAAGGCAGCAGATAGTCCACAAACAAGATAAAAGATTATAAAATTTACTCTACCTAAATATTCTTCTACATTATTTCCAAATATCCATAAAAATAACATATTTCCCAAAAGATGAATAATACTACCGTGCATAAACATCGAAGTAAATATGGTTAGATATATAATCGAAGGGCTGGTAGGTAATATATCTGTATGATGAGTAATTTCAAAAGGTATTAATCCCATTGCATAGATAAACTGAGTAAATTTTTCACCTAAAGACGCTTCATATAAATATACTATTGTATTTAATACAATTATCGCCACCGTTATTAAGGGAAATTTTTTAGTTGGTTGATCATCCCAAAGAGGAAACATAAATGTATCACACCCTTATTTAGTCGTTAGTATATAGTATATAGTATATCGTAAAAAAAAAGAAGTCAGAAGCAAGAAGCCAGTAGCCAGAATAAAGCAGGTATAGCTAATATTATGCCATTCCCGCATCAACGATAATTATTTTGCTTTAAATTCATCTGGGAATTGATCAATTAAATTAAAATAACATAATATTTTTTTAATAATTCTTTTCGAAGCTTTTCCATCACCATAAGGATTAATATGCTTAGTCATTTCCATATATTTATCTTTATTGGTTAATATTATATTAACCTCACTAACAATTCTTTCTTTATTAGTTCCTATCAATTTTACTACACCTGCTTCAACTGCTTCTGGTCTTTCTGTCTCATCCCGTAAAACAAATATTGGCTTTCCGAGAGAAGGTGCTTCTTCTTGTATTCCCCCTGAATCAGTTAGGATAATATATATCTTAGACATTAAATTAATCATATCTCCATAATCTAAAGTATCAAGGAGTAGAATATCTCTTCTATCTTTTAAGATATGGTTAACAGTTTTTCTTATTTCAGGATTTTTATGGAGTGGAATAATTACGAATAAATCAGAATGTTCATCTAATAATTTAATTAAAGCTTGACAAATATTTTTTAACGGTTCCCCCCAATTCTCTCTTCTATGCACGGTTACCAAAATAATCTTTTTTTCAAATATTTTTTTATCTCGTAATAAAGGTTCAGTAAAGATATGATTCTTTTTAATCATCAAAAATAGAGAATCTATTACTGTATTTCCACAGATAAAAATATCTTCTCTTTTTACTCCCTCAGAAAGTAAATTTTTGCATGATTGTGCAGTAGGAGCAAAATGAAGGTCAGCCAATACACTGGTTAAATGACGATTTATCTCTTCAGGAAAAGGATAATATTTATCATTGGTTCTAAGACCAGCTTCAATATGACCTATTTTAATTTTTTGATAAAAAGCAGCTAAAGCACCGGTAAAAGTAGTAGTAGTGTCACCCTGTACTAAAACCATATTTGGCCTTTCTTTTTTTAATATTCTTTCAATGCCGATTAGACTATTTTTAGTAATTTGTGATAAGGATTGAACTTGTTCCATAATATCTAAATCATAGTCAGGAATTATCTTAAAAATTTCTAACATTTGATCTAACATTTCACGATGTTGACCGGTAACTACAATTTTGAAATCTATAAGATGAGGATATTTTTTTATTTCAGATATTAGGGGGAACATCTTTATGGTTTCAGGACGAGTTCCAAAAATCAAAGTAAGGTTTATTTTATTCATAGTAAATTTCAATTACTCCTGCTTCTTTAAACAACTTTCGAGCTAATTCATCAGGATATTTTTCTTGGTAAATGATTCTTTTTATTCCGGCATTTATAATCATCTTAGCGCAAGTAACACATGGCTGAGTTGTGCAATACAATATACTTCCTTTAATACTAATACCATATGATGCAGCTTGCACAATAGCATTCTGTTCAGCATGTAATCCTCTACACAATTCCTGCCTTTCTCCGGAAGCAACTTCTTTCTCTTCTCTTAAACATCCTATTTCTAAACAATGAGGTAATCCTCTGGGAGCACCATTATATCCGGTAGTAAGTATGCGCTTATCCTGTACAATTACTGCTCCTACTTTTCTTCTTAAACAGGTAGAACGTTTCGATACTAATTCAGTTATCTCCATAAAATATTCATCCCACGAAGGACGGTTCATAAATTAAAATCTCCTTTAATATTATTAGCGTACAGCGTTTAGCGTATAGGATAGGACAAACATCTTGCTAATCTAAAACTATACGCTAAACGCTACCCGCTATACGCTGTACTATATTTTATTTAGTCCCAAATAATCTATCTCCGGCATCACCTAATCCCGGAATTATATATCCATGAGAATTTAGTCTTTTATCTACAGCCGCTGTATATATCTTTACATCTGGATATTTTTTTTGTAGTAAGTTTATTCCTTCCGGAGCAGCGATTAAACACATAAATTTCATATCTATGGTGTAATATTTCTTAAGATATTCTACACAGGCTACAGCTGTTCCTCCAGTTGCTAACATCGGATCAACTATAATAACCTTTCTATCTTTAATATCAGATGGTAATTTAGCATAATATCTTATCGGTTTTAAGGTTTTAGGATCCCGATAAATACCAATATGCCCTACTTTAGCAGACGGAATAAGTTTTAGAATCCCATCAACCATACCCAAGCCTGCTCTTAAGATAGCAATAATAGCAATATTCTTCCTTGAAATTACTTTACTTATTGTTTTCCCCATAGGAGTTTCAATTTCAACTTCTTTTAATTCTATTTCTCTGGTAGCTTCATAAGCCATTAAATTAGATAATTCAGTTACTAATTCTCTAAATTCTTTCAATTGAGTATTTTTATTTCTAATCAAAGTTAATTTGTGCTGTATTAAAGGGTGATCTAATATAATTACTTCAGACAATTACCCTTCCCCCTTGTTTCTGGTATATAATATAGCTTACAGTGGGCAGCAATTTCTTATCTCATATTTAGTATTTAGTATCTCGTAACTATTTAGAGAAATAAAAAAGTATTTTATTCCAATTGTCATTGCGAGCCCTGATTCTATCAGGGCGTGGCAATCCCTTTATTAAGCTAAAAACTTAAAGCGAAGAACTTAAAACCATAATTCAAAATTTAAAACTTTTTCGTCTAAAATATTTCTTTTAGTGTAGAGGGCGGATTAATCCGCCCCGCCCCGTAAAATGAGTATTTCCTTTCGGGTTTGATAAATCAAACCCCTACCCATGACTTCTCTGACTTCTGTTTTCTGACTTCTGTCTTCTTGCTTCTGGCTTCTGACTTTTATTTATAAATTTTATCTTCTTCTTGTTTTATTTTATTCAGGCGTTTAAGATGTCTTTCTTCCCCGCTAAAATCAGTATTTAGCCAAACTTTTACAATTTCTTTTGCTAATCCTGAGTCAATAACTCTACCGCCTAGGGTTAAAATATTTGCATCATTATGTTCTCTAGCATAGCGTGCAGAAAATACATCGTGACAGAGTGATGCTCTGATACCCTTAATTTTATTAGCAACTATAGACATTCCAATCCCCGTACCACAAATTAATATTCCTTTATCATAGTTTCTATTTTTTACTTCTATAGCAATCTTAAAACCTATATCCGGATAATCTACAGATTTTTCACTATTACAACCAAAATCTTTGTATTCTACATTTAGTTCTTTTAAATATTTTTTTAAATTCTCTTTTAACTGATAACCTCCATGATCACTTCCTAAAGCTATTTTCATCTTATATTTCACCACCATTATCTATTGTGCTATTCGATAATTCTATCTATTATCTTTTTTAAATTTTCTTTTAACTCTTTAGCTATAGTTTTATAAAAATCAACCGGTTTGCCAATGGGATCAACTATTTCATAATTTTTAATATTATTCTGAATATTTTTAAGTCCATTTTTTAGTACATATTTTTTTATTAGAAAAACTTTATTTTGAGCAAAAGGAAATTTTATCTGAATATAATCTTTATGTTTATTGGACATAACCAAAATTAAATCTGCTTTTTTAACTAAATCTTCCTGTAATTGTAAGGCTTTATGTTGGGAAATATCTATTCCTTGTTCAAACATCACTGAAATTGCTTCCGGAGTTGGACTCATTCCCGGAATAACAGAAATTCCCGCAGATAGAATATTATAATTATTTTCATTTTTTGCTTTTTCTTTTAACATACTTTTAAATAATCCTTGTGCCATAACACTCCTGCAGGTATTACCGGTACAGACAAATAAAATTGATCTAATCATTTTAAAAATCCTTTTAAACTAAAAACTTAAAGCGAAAAGCTAAAAACCATAATTCAAAATTCAAAACTTTTTTTTCAATTTTAAATTTTAAATTATAGTTTTGCGTTTTTCGCTTTACGCTTTGCGCTTCTACGATATGCTATTACTACTCGCTCTATTCCAGAATAATCTTTAAAAATTTCAACATTTTGTCTATAATTATCTTCTTTTAAAATTAACTCTTTTATTATTTTTACTTGGCCCATCCCAACTTCTAAAGCTATAAAACCATCTCTTTTTAAAAAATGAGGGCTCTCTTTAATAATTTTACGATAATAATATAAGCCATCCACTCCACCATTTAAAGCAATCTTGGGTTCATTATCTTTTATTTCTTCAGGCAATAATTTTAAATCATTTGAATTTATATAAGGAGGATTCGAAACAATTGCTTCTAAACTGTATTTCTCTATTTTGTTCTGATAAGGTTCAAATAGATTTCCAGGCAAAAATATTATTTTTTCTGCACATTTATGTTTTTGAGCATTTTTAAGTGCTATTTTTAAAGATTTTTTAGATATATCACTAGCATAAATAATAATATCTTCTATAAATTTAGCAATACTTATGGCAATTATTCCTGAACCAGTTCCTAAATCTGCTACCTTTAAATAGTAAGGGCATTTTTTATTTTTTAATTTTTTGATAACTTGTTCTACTAAAATCTCTGTCTCTGGTCGGGGAATAAAAACCCCCTTTTCTACCGAAAAATCCATCCCCATAAATTCTTGATATTGAGTAATATATTGGAGAGGAATCTTTTTTATTCTTTCCTGGATCATCTTTTCCAACTTCATTTTTTCTTTATTCTTTAATAACCTATCAGAATTTAAATATATTTCACTCCTATTCATTTCCAGCAAATAACTTAGTAAAATTTCTACTTCTCTTTCTGGATTAATTACTCCCTTACTTTTAAATATTTTGCTAATATCTTTTAAGGCTTGTCCTACAGTTTGAAATTTATTCTCGGTTAACCACATTATTTTAAATTTCACTACTCTTTTTTAATTTCTCTGAGAGAATAATTATTAAATCATTTAAATTTCCATCTAAAACTTCTTCTAAATTATGTAAAGTTAGACCAATGCGATGATCGGTAATTCTATTTTGAGGAAAATTATAAGTTCTAATTCTCTCACTTCTATCACCTGTGCCAACTTGGCTTTTTCTTTTCTGAGCAATCTCATCATGCTTTTCTTTTTCTATTTTATCTAAAAGCCTGGCTCTTAATACCATTAATGCCTTCGCTTTATTCTTAAATTGAGATTTCTCATCTTGACAGGAGACTACCAATCCAGAGGGAAGATGAGTAATCCTTATCGCTGAATCCGTAGTATTAACACTTTGTCCTCCATGTCCTGTAGAATGGAAGGTATCAATTCTTAAATCATTGGGATTAATATTAACTTCAACCTCTTCTGCCTCAGGAAGTATGGCTACTGTAACAGTAGAAGTATGAATTCTTCCGTTTGACTCAGTTATAGGGATACGTTGGACACGATGTACTCCACTCTCGTATTTTAACTTTCCATATACTTCTTTTCCCGCTACATTGAATATTATCTCTTTAAATCCACCAATTCCGGTAGAATTAGAACTCATTACTTCGATTTTCCACCTATTATTCTCTGCAAAATGAGTGTACATCCTAAAAAGATCCCCCACAAAAAGAGCTGCTTCATCTCCACCGGCACCTGCCCTTATTTCTACTATTATATCTTTTTTATCATAAGGGTCTTTTGGAAACATTAGTTCTTGTAATTTTGTCTTTAAATTTTCTTTCTTTCCTTCTAATCTTTCTAATTCTTCATTTATTAATTTTTTAAATTCTACATCTTTCTCTTCGGTAAGCATTTTTAAATTTTCTTCAATTTCTTTGGCTACATTTTTATATTCTATATATTTCAAAACTACTTTAGAAATATCAGAATGCATCTTAGCAAATTCCTGAAATTTAGATTGATTAGAAATAATTTTAGGGTCAGAAAGAGTTTTATTCAGTTCTTTATATTTTTTTTCTAATTCTTCTAACTTTTTAAACATTATTTTCCACTTCGGATTTTATATTTTGATCCTGTTCAGGCAAAACGCCTTTTAATGCTTTTATGGCAACTTCAATCTGAGCTGCATCAGGTTCTTTAGTGGTAAGTTTTTGGAACCATAATCCAGGCATAACTACCCATTTTATAAAGATTTTATCCATATTTTTAGCCGATAATTTTAATATTTCATAAGACAACCCAGCTATTAAAGGAATTATGGCTACTCGATAAGTTATCCGTAAAAGTAAGGTTTGTTTTCCCAGTAAAGAGAATACTAAAATACTTATTACTAAGACAATAAAGATAAAACTCGTTCCACATCGAGGATGTAAAGTACTATATTTTTTTACATTATCTACATTAAGTTCTTCTCCAGCCTCGTAAGTATAGATTACCTTATGTTCTGCTCCATGGTATTCAAATACTCTTT
>JBGPSO010000034.1:0-10527 GCA_041490145.1 Atribacterota bacterium | reverse complement strand
CTGCACTCGGTTCTGTAAAAGGAAAGTAGCCAGGTCTAAATCTCACTTTCCGATCTTCACCAAACATTCTATGCACAAAAACTGTTAAAACACCTTTTAAATCACCAAAAGTAATATCCTTATCAACTGCTAAACCTTCTACCTGATGAAACATCGGAGAATGAGTACTATCCGCAGCATCACGCCTATAACATTTTCCGGTAGCGATAATCCTAACTGGTGGCTGTTGTTTTTCCATAACTCTAATTTCTACTGGTGAAGTATGAGTTCGAAGTAAAATCTCTCTGTTTAAATAAAAAGAATCCTGGTCATCTCTGGCTGGATGATCTTTAGGTATGTTAAGTGCTTCAAAGTTATAATAATCTAATTCTACTTCTGGACCTTCTTCTATTTTAAAGCCTATACTTAAAAAAATTTCTTCAGTTTTCTTTAAAACCAAGTTGATGGGATGGATAGTTCCTCTATCTGACTTTTTCCCAGGAAGGGTTACATCAATACTTTCTTCTTTTAATTTTTTATTTTTTTCTAATTTTTCTATTTCTATAGTTTTTATTTTTAATAACTCTTCAATCTCTCTTTTAGTCTGATTTAATAACTGTCCAATTTTCGGTCTTTCTTGAGTAGAAAGTTCTCCTAATCTTCTCAATAGGAGAGTTACTAAGCCTTTCCTACCTAAATATTCTACTTTTATTTTTTCAATATCCTTTAAATTACTAACCGAATTTGATTTAAAAATAATTTCTTCTTTAATTTTTTTTATTTTCTTCTCCAAAAGTACCCCCTCCTTATTAATAATGCTGATTAATATCCTTATAAAATAAAAAAAGGTTTAGGTTTTCTCTCTCTTATAAAGGGACGAAAATCATAAACCTTTTTCGCGGTACCACCCTTTTTGATTTACTTTTTTGATTAAGTAAATCCATACTTTTTTCCCTTTTAACAGTAGGAAACTGGCAAAACCTAATCTTAAATAATTTTAGTTTGCAGTTCTAAAGTGAATTTCAGTTACTACCTTATCTGGTTAAGTTCAGAGCTGATTAGATAATAACTTACTTCTCTTTATTATAACTTTTAGTAAAAAATAATTATTATTTTACTTTCTAGTTTCAATATTTATAAAAAATTTAGCTTATACTTTCTTTAGCTACTTTTACTAAATTAATAAAAGCTTCATGATTATTAACTGCAAATTCAGCTAATATTTTTCTATTAATTACCACTCCTGCGTCTTTTAAACCCCTTATAAATTTATTATAAGATACCCCTTCATTGCTTGCAGCAATACCGATTCTGATTATCCATAAACTTCTAAAATCTCTCTTTCTCGCTCTTCTATCCCTATAAGCATAAGAAAGAGATTTTAACATCTGAGTGTGGGCAATACGAAATAGTTTACTCTTAGCCCCCCAATAACCTTTAGTTAATTTCAGTACTTTTTTCCGCCTTCTTCTTGAGGCAACACTGTTTGTCGCTCTTGGCATCCTATTCACTCCTTATTTTTTATATCTAAATTATATTTCTAATTTACCTTTATTCTTATTTATATTCTTAATTTAATAGTATTTTTAATAATACTTCGATACCTCTAAAAAATATTAAGCATAAGGTAATGCTACTCTAACTCTTTTTATATCAGCACTACTCACTGTAGTAGACTTTCTTAAATTCCTCTTACGTTTTGCAGTTTTTTTAGTCAAAATGTGGTTCTTATTAGCTTTTGACCTTAATACCTTACCTGATTTTTTTACTCGAAATCTTTTTGCTGAGCTTTTATGTGTCTTCATTTTAGGCATATATATATTTTACCTTTCTTCTAGCTAATATTTAATTATTTGGGTATTAAAACTAAAGCCATATTTCGTCCTTCTAATTTTGGTTCCTTTATAACTTTAGCTATTTCATTATTATCTTTAATTATACGTTCCAATAATCGTCTTCCTAAATCTATATAATTCATCTCGCGTCCTTTAAACATTATGGTAATTTTAACTTGATTACTATCTTTTAAAAATTTACACAAAGATTTTATTTTAAAATTATAATCATGCTCTCCTATATTTGGACGCATCTTTATTTCTTTCATCCCGCTATTTTTTTGTTTCTTTTTTCCACTCTTAGTTTTTTTATCCAGCGAGTATTTATATTTTCCATAATCAATAATTCTACAAACTGGAGGATTAGCCTCTGGTGCAACTTCAACTAAATCAAGGTTATCCTTTTCAGCAAGTTCAAGACCCTCTTTCTTACTTACTATTCCTACCTGATTGCCTTCAAAGTCTATAAGTCTGATCTTATCTACTTTAATTTCTTTATTCGTTCTTAACTTTGAACTAATACCTATTTTCCCCCTTTACACTAATTAAAGATGATTATCTTATTAATTTCTATCTATTGTATTCCAGTTTTAAAGTCATCTTTAAAAAATATTCTTATTGATTTTAATAGATAAACACATAAATTTTTATTTTTCTGTAGATTCAATTAATCTCTTATTATTTTTAAGAAACTATAACATATTCTATATATTTAGTCAATACACTATCTCTCACACACACCAATGCCGTTTTAAAAATTTATATTATGGTAATTTCTTATCTTTAATTTCTTTTAAAACATTTTCTACAAATTTAGCTATCTTTATCCTTCCCAAATCTCCCTTTCCTCTTTTCCTTACTGATACGAGACCTTCCTCTAATTCTTTATCCCCAAATATTAACATATAAGGTATCTTTTCTACCTCAGTTTTTCTTATCTTGGCACCAATTTTATCATTAACCACATCCAACTCCACCCTTATATCATATTTGGTTAATTTTTTTATTATATCTTTTCCATATTTAATATGTCTATCCGCAATAGGTAATAACTTTACCTGAACAGGGGCCAACCACAAAGGAAATGCTCCCGCAAAATTTTCAATAAGTATTCCAATAAATCTCTCCATACTTCCTAAAATAGTTCGGTGCAACATAACTGGCTTTTCCTTATCTCCCTCTTTATTGATAAAGAAAAGGTCAAACTTTTCTGGCATAATAAAATCCAGCTGTATAGTTCCGCATTGCCAACTTCTACCGATACAATCTTTTAAATGAAAATCTATCTTTGGACCATAAAATGCCCCGTTACCCTTATTAACGACATAATTAATTTTCTTATCTATTAAGGCTTCTTCTAAACTATTAGTAGCCATTTCCCATATTTCATCAGAACCCATAGCATTTTCTGGTTTAGTACTTAATTCCACATGATAGGAAAAGCCGAAAGTCTTATATATCCGATCAGTCAAATCGATTACTCCTTTTATTTCATCCTTAATCTGCTCTGGAGTCATAAATATATGAGCATCATCTTGAGTAAAACACCTTACCCTGAATAGTCCGTGAAGCACTCCGGATAATTCATGCCTATGCACTAACCCTAACTCTCCCATTCTAAGCGGTAAATCTCTGTAGCTATGAAGGGTGCATTTATAAATTAAAATTCCTCCAGGGCAATTCATTGGTTTAATAGCATAATCTTCCTCATCTATCTTGGTAAAATACATATTCTCCTTATAATGATCCCAATGCCCAGATTTCATCCATAATGATTTATTCAAGATAATCGGAGTTTTAACTTCTGTATAACCACTCTTGCAATGTTCTTCTTTCCAATAATCCTCTAATATATTTCTTAACACCATTCCCTTAGGATGAAAGAAAGGGAAACCAACTCCTTCATCATGCATGCTGAATAATTCTAATTCTTTTCCCAATTTTCGATGGTCTCTCTTTTTTGCTTCCTCAATCAATCTCAAGTAATTATCTAATTCGGATTTTTTATCAAAAGAAATTCCATAAATACGCTGTAACATTTTATTTTTTTCATTCCCTCTCCAATATGCCCCGGCAATACTTAAAAGTTTGAAAACTTTTATCTTCCCAGTAGAAGCAATATGGGGTCCTCTGCATAAATCAATATAATCTCCCTGCTGATATAAAGTAACCATATCATCTTGTAAATCCCTAAGAAGTTCTACCTTATAATCTTCTTTCCTTTCCTCAAATAATTTATTAGCCTCTTCCCTACTTACTTCTATTCTTTTTAGAGGAAGGTTCCTATCAATTATCTCTTCCATCTTTTTCTCAATAACTACCATATCTTCTGGAGTAAACGGACGATCTAAATCAAAATCATAATAGAAACCATCCTTAATGGCTGGCCCAATGGCTAATTTAGCCTGAGGAAATAATTCTTTTACAGCTTGAGCCATAATATGAGAAGTACTATGATAATAAATTTCTTTACCTTCAGATGAAGCAAAAGTTAAAATTTCAATTCGGTCATTATTTTTCAAGGTATAATTTAAATCCTTTTTTACTCCATTTACTATGCCAGCAATAGCTTCTTTAGCATATTTTTGACTTATTTTAAGAGCAGCATCATATAAAGTTGCATCTTTATTCAATTCTACTTCCGAACCATCTAATAAAATAACTTTAATTCTGGACATAATATTTACCTCCTTAATTTAAATAAAAAAACTTCTCGTCCTAATCTGAAAAGGACGAGAAGTTAAATAAGCCATCTCGTGGTTCCACCTTTTTTAGTTAAAAATATATAAATATATAAATTTAACTCACTTAAAAATATTTTAACGGATATAAACCGCCTAATCTTATTTATTTTTTGAATATTTTTAATTAGGTTAAATTATAAGAAGGTCTTCGGTTACCTATTTATATAGATATTCACAGCTTTAATATCTACTCTCTTTTATAAAAGATTAACCTACTTTTTCCTACTAATTTTATCTTTATTTTATATTTTTTTTACAATGGTGGGCAGTACTGGACTTGAACCAGTGACCTCTTGCGTGTCGAGCAAGCGTTCTTCCTCTGAACTAACCGCCCACTTGAGCAATTAAAAATCCTTCAGAGTAAAAACTAAATGGAGGCGGCACTCGGATTTGAACCGAGGATGAAGGATTTGCAGTCCTTTGCCTTCCCGCTTGGCGATGCCGCCTCATTAATTTTTATAAAATGGAGCGGAAAACGGGATTTGAACCCGCGACCCTCGCCTTGGCAAGGCGATGCTCTACCGCTGAGCTATTTCCGCAAAAATAAAAAAATGGTGCCGAGACCCAGAATCGAACTGGGCACACGTGGATTTTCAGTCCACTGCTCTACCAACTGAGCTATCTCGGCGTTTTTAAATCGCCTTAAATATAATAAAAATGGCGGGGTCGACGAGATTTGAACTCGCGATCTCCTGCGTGACAGGCAGGCATGTTAACCAGGCTACACTACGACCCCGTTATATTTATATTAAAAATTGGTAGGCGGAACAGGGATTGAACCTGTGACCCCTGGCTTGTAAAACCAGTGCTCTCCCAACTGAGCTACCCGCCCACTTACCTTTTACTTTGTAAGTGATATTATAACATCTCTTTTTTTCTTTGTCTATAATAATTTCAGCACAATATTTCTAAATTATACAAATTTTAGTTTAACTAAAAACTTAAAGTTAAAAGCGAAAACCATAACTCAAATTCAAAATCATTTTCGTATATCCTATGCGTATCGCGTATTTAATATAATGTACAGCGGGAGCGTTTATAGGCTAATTTAAAACGGAATATCATTTTCTGATACTGGAGCATCTTCGTTCACTGCTTCCTCTGGAATACCCTCTTCACTCTCTGCAGGATAACCTTCTTTGGCCATACCGGTATCTTTTATTAAATCTAAAAACTGTACCGTCCTGGCATTAATCTCAAAAGACACTCTTTTATTCCCCTCTTTATCTTGCCAATTATTAGATCTTAGTTCGCCATTTATAGCTACTCTTCTTCCTTTTTTTAAAAACTGGGAACAATTTTCTGCCTGCTTACCCCAGGTTGTCACATTTATAAAGAGAACTTCATCTATATTATTTCCTTCCTGATTTCTATAAGTTCTATTTATAGCAATACCAAATTTACATACCCCCTTCCCGGCCGGTGTATATCTCAATTCCGGGTCTCTCGTTAATCTTCCAATGCCAACAAAATTATTTAAGTCACCAAAAGTAGCCATAATGTTTCCTCCTTTTTATATTTAAAATTTTATAATATTTAAGAATTCAGGAGTCAGTAGTCAGAATTCAGAATATATGTGATATAATATCCACTTTACAAAATACGGTTCTATTCTGGCTCCTGGATTCTGGATTCTGGATTCTGAATTCAATTTATCTTAATATTTGCTTATTATTTTACCACAATATTTACCAGTTTCCCAGAAACAGCGATAATCTTGATAATCTTTTTACCTTCAATTTTTTCTTGAATTTTTGGTATGGAGAGTGCTTCCCTTTCTATCCTTTCATCATCATAAGATGCAGGAACTGTTAATTTTCCTCTTAATTTTCCATTTACCTGAACTACAATTATTTTCTCCTCTTCCTCTAATAATATATCATCGTACTTGGGCCAAGGCTGCATATAAATACTTTCTTTATTTCCCATCTCTTGCCATAGCTCTTCTGAAAAATGAGGAGCGATCGGACCCAAAAGCCTAATTATTATTTCTAATGCCTTTCTTAAAACAAAAACATCTCCTTCTTTGCCACCTTTTTCTTCCAACTGAAACTTATATACCTCATTTGTTAACTCCATGATTGCACTAATGGCAGTATTGAAATGAAATCTTTCTTCTATATCTTCAGTAACCTTTTTAATGGTTTGATGAGTTTTTTGTCTTATTTTTTTAGCTTCATCACTTATATCTTCCAAGAAAACTTCTTCCTTGTTTCTCACCTTTTTAAAATAATCTAAATTATTATAAATTAAGCGCCAAACCCGATTCAAAAATCGAAATGCCCCTTCCATTCCTTTATCAGTCCATTCCATATCTACTTCTGGAGGACTAGCAAATAGTATCATTACCCTGGTAGCATCAATGCCGAATTTAGAAAATATTTCTCCTGGAGTAACCACATTACCTTTGGATTTAGACATTGCTGCACCATCTTTGCAAACCATTCCCTGGGTAAAGAGTCTTTTAAACGGTTCTTTAAAATTAACATATTTCAGATCATATAAAGCTTTAATAAAAAACCGAGAATATAATAGATGTAATATTGCATGCTCTACTCCACCGATATATTGATCTACCGGCATCCAATATTTTAATTCCTGAGTATTAAAAGGAGCAGTATCACACTGAGGAGAACAATATCTAAGGTAATACCAAGAAGAACAGACAAAAGTATCCATAGTATCTGTTTCTCTCTTGGCTTTTTTGCCACATTTAGGACAAATCGTATTTACAAATTCTTCGCTCCTTTCTAAGGGCGACATTCCAGTTGGTCTAAAATCAACATTTTCTGGGAGTAAAACTGGCAAATCTTTTTCGGAAACAGGGACCATCCCACAATTAGGACAATAAATTATAGGTATCGGTGCTCCCCAATAACGCTGCCGAGAAATAAGCCAATCTCTTAACCTATAATTGACTTCTTTCTTTCCATAACCCTTTTTAATCAAATGGTCAATTATATTTTCTAATGCCTTAATGCTGGATAAACCGTTAAATTGACCAGAATTAACCATAATACCTTCTTCATCAAAGGCAGCCTCCAATGTGTGGAAGGAAACTTCTTTGTCTTTTGGCTGAATAACTATCCTTATAGGAAGGTTGTATTTTTTAGCAAATTCAAAATCCCTTTGATCATGAGCCGGGACTGCCATTACAGCACCGGTTCCATACTCCATTAATACATAATTTGCAACCCAAATAGGAATTTCTTCACTATTTATAGGATTTATTACATATTTACCAGTAAAATATCCTCTTTTTTCTAAAGTAGTTGATATTCTTTCTATCGTACTTTCTTTGCTTACTTCTTTAATAAAACTTTGAACTTCATCTTTATAAGGTGAGTCTATTATTATCTCTTCTACCAAAGGATGTTCAGGGGCTAACAGAAAATAAGTTGCTCCATAGAGGGTATCTGGTCGAGTGGTAAAAACTGGTATCGTTTTATTTCCTCCTTTTATGGAAAATTCAATCCTGGCTCCTTCACTTCTACCTATCCAATTTTTCTGCATAGTCAACACTCTCTCGGGCCATTCTTCTAAACATTCCATATCATCAAGCAAGCTCTGAGCATATTTAGTAATCTTGAAAAACCATTGAAGTAACTCTTTTTTGGTAACTTCAGCCCCACATCTTTCACATTTTCCCTCTACTACTTGTTCATTAGCTAATACGGTAGAGCAAGAAGGGCAAAAGTTTACTACTCCTTTCTTCTTGTAAGCTAATCCATTTTTATATAACTGTAAAAATATCCACTGGGTCCATTTATAGTAATCTGGTTTACAGGTTGATATTTCTCTATCCCAATCATAACTAATACCCATCTTTATGAGGGTATTTTTCATTTTTTGAATATTATTTTTAGTCCAAATTGAAGGGTGAATTTTATGTTGAATAGCCGCATTCTCCGCGGGTAAACCAAAAGCATCCCAACCCATAGGGTGTAAAATATTATATCCTTGAGAATGTTTATATCTAGCTACTACATCACCAATAACGTAATTTTTTACGTGCCCCATATGAGGTTCTCCTGAAGGATAAGGAAACATTTCTAAAACATAATATTTTAGTTTTTTAGAATCTAGATAAGATTTAAAAAAATTATTTTTCTTCCAATATTCCTGCCATTTTTCTTCAACTTCGATAAAATTATATTTATCTTCCATTTTTGAATATTCCTCCTTAAAAATAAAAATCCCGCCTCAAGTAATTAATCAAATTACTAGGGACGAGATTTCCCGTGGTACCACCCTTTTTTAGTAGATATTATAATTTGGTGGAGCTGGCGGGAATCGAACCCGCGACCTCCTCCACGCCAAGGAGGCGCGCTCCCAACTGCGCTACAGCCCCATATAATCTACTCTTATTAAACAATTAACGCTTGCTAAACGTTGTAAACTACGCTTAAATCTTAAATCAAGTTTTTTGATCTAATTTTCGCTTACAAAACTTGAAGGTGAGTTTAAGGTCTTTTATTAGCTTCCATCAAATACTAATTCTCTTCTAAAAAAAATACCCTTTAATCCTTCGCTCTGTCTTTTTCTAATTCAGTCCGTTTTAAGTATAATTTATAAAAACATAAAAGTCAACATTTTGAATTACCTATCAATTATGATTATAGTAATAGTAAAGGAACTACTTCAATATCTATAAAACCTCCCCTGATTTCGATATTCAATTCGGCTTCTCTTTTCCCATACTCCGGATTAATATAAGTTTGGTCATTTATTTTTATAAAACCCCTGATATTTAATTTTGAAGCTGAGAAACGTTTAAAAATTATCTTAGTTCCCATACTCGAAGGTATCTTTAAAATTATTTTAGCTGCCCCTACACCGATATTAACTTTTGATTTTTTAATCAAATTACCCCTAAAATCAAAGGTATAACTCCCTGCTCCACTATTAAAACTCATTTCATCAAAATTTGCATTTGCTAAACCAAAAAAATTTACCGTAGAGGCTCCTGTCTTAATATTTATATTTTTCAGATCAATAATATTGGGTTGATCAAATATAATGTTGGTTTGGCTAGCTCCGGTATTAAGATACAAATTTTCTATCTGTAAATTAGTTAGATTAATATCACCACTATAAGTCGCGGTATTAATATATAATTGTAAGGGAATATTAGAAGGTAACTTTAAATTCCACATATTTTTAAAAGATAATGATAAAGGTATATCTTTTTTAATACTCTGAGATAGGGTTAGGACACCGCTTTTTCCAAAAATTTCATAATAGATATTGGGTTTTAAAATACTTTTTTCATATTGAAAATTACCTTCAAATACATCTTTCTGTCCGGGAATTATGTTTAACTTCCCTGCCCCAAATTTTATCTCTAATTTTAAAGAATAAACTTCTTTTAAAGGAATTATCCTATTTTCCACTCTTGTTTCATCTGCTTTTAAATTAATAGGGGTAACAAATAAAATAATTAAAAGTAAAATTGATAAAATGTACTTTTTATTTTTCTGAAATTTCAAATTAATCACCTTATTTATTTGGGTAATAATATTTATTACTTTATATCACAATGTTCTAAAAAAAAATATAATTTCCTCTTTTTTAATAAATAAAGTGCAGGACAATTTGTATCACCCTGCACTTATAGAAACGTTTCTTATAATTTTTAGTAGTAATTTAATTTTAATTTATATTTTATTCTATGCTCCTGCAAAATACCATATCAAATATACTATCGCTCCAATGATTGCTGCCCACCAATACCAAGCTAAATCTGCCATATTCTTACACCTCCTTTTACCATATCAGAATTAGTATCACTCCTATAACTTCCTATAACTGCTGCCCACCAATACCAAGCTAAACCCGTTAACCAATCCATATTATATTATTACACCTCATTTTACCATATCATAATTAGTATCACTCCTATAATTACTGCCCACCAATACCAAGCTAAATTAGTTAACCAATCCATATTATTACACCTCCCTCTTTTT
>JBGPSO010000033.1:0-10557 GCA_041490145.1 Atribacterota bacterium | reverse complement strand
TTAAAAAAAAAGAAGGATTTTTATATATCAATGTAGTATAGTATAATTATAATTGGAAAAATATATTCAAATCTTTAATAATAATCAAAAAGGGTGATTAAAAATAAAAAAATTTTCCTAATTAAATATAGTAATCTGTATGAAGGTAAGGGGAGAGGTCTTTTCTTTCAAAGAAAAGGAGCCGAAGGGGCAAGATGTATAATACATTTAAACTCTCAGGCAAAGGGACCCTTGTTGGACAGAACTCTGGAAAGTTTTTTAATAAACACCGAAGGGGTAATTTTCCATCGGTCATCGGTGAAAAAAATCTCTCAGGTAAAAAGACAGAGTAGAAAAAATTTTTAAGTATTCTTTTTCTGTCCTTTTTTATTTAAAAAATAAAATAATAAAAAAATAAGGAGGTACCCAAATGAAATCAGATCTACAAATAGCCCAAGAAGCTAAACTAAAACCCATTACTGAGATTGCAGAATCTATTGGAATAGGAGAAAGTGAATTAGACCTCTATGGTAAATATAAAGCCAAGGTCTCTCCGGACATTCTAAAGAGACTACAAGACCGTCCTCAAGCAAAATACATCGTAGTAACTGCCATCACTCCTACCCCTTTAGGAGAAGGCAAGACAGTAACCTCTATCGGCTTAGGCCAAGGTCTGGCTAAGATAGGTAAAAAAGTAATAAATACCCTGCGTGAACCCTCGATGGGACCGGTCTTCGGAATAAAGGGTGGAGCAGCTGGTGGAGGATATTCGCAAGTCGTTCCCATGGAAGACTTAAATCTTCACTTTACTGGAGATATCCATGCGGTAGGAGCAGCTAATAACCTACTCTGTGCTATGCTGGATACCCATCTACAAAAGGGTAACCAATTAGGAATAGACATCCACAATATCAATATTAATCGAGTGGTGGATATCTCTGACCGAGCCCTACGTCAAATCATCATCGGTTTAGGAGGAAAGGCCAACGGTATCCCCCGCGAGACTGGCTATGATATTACCGTTGCTTCTGAGGTTATGGCTATCCTTTCTTTAGCTACTGATATCTTTGATCTTAGAGAAAGATTGGGTCGAATGACGGTAGCCTATACTACAGATGGTAAACCGGTAACTGCCGAAGACCTAAAAGCTGCTGGGGCTATGACTGTTCTTTTAAAAGAAGCCTTAAAGCCCAATCTCATTCAGACTTTAGAACACGGTCCCTGTTTGATGCACTGTGGACCTTTTGCCAATATCGCTCATGGTAATAACTCAGTTTTGGCTGATCTAATCGCCTGTAAATTAGCTGACTATGTAGTAACCGAATCCGGTTTTGGTGCTGATATGGGTTTTGAGAAGATGTGCAATATAAAATGTCGGACCAGTGGTCTTAAGGTAGACGCAGCAGTAGTAGTATGTTCTATCCGTGCCTTAAAGATGCACGGTGGGGCTATCAAGGTAGTGGCTGGTAAACCTCTAGACCAGGAAACTTTGGCCAAAGAAGATTTAGAATCAGTTGCTAAAGGTAGTGAAAATTTAGAAAAACAGGTAGAAAATGTTCTTTTACACGGAGTTCCTGCCGTAGTAGTCATTAATAGATTTACTACTGATACCCCAGCTGAGATTAAACTGGTACAAGAAAAAGCCTTGGCTGCTGGAGCAACTGCTGCGGTTACCCATGAAGTCTGGGCCAAAGGGGGAGCAGGTGGAATCGAATTAGCCCAAGCAGTAGTAGAGGCTACTAAAAAATCTAATCATTTTCACTTTCTTTATCCCTTAGATATACATATTAAAGAAAAGATCGAGACTATAACCACCAAGATCTATGGCGCTGAGGGAGTTGATTATGCTCCTTTAGCTGAAAAGAAAATTAAACTTTATACTGAGTTAGGTTTTGATAAACTGCCTATGTGTATGGCTAAGACCCATCTTTCTTTATCTCATGAGCCTTCCGTAAAGGGTAGACCTCGTAATTTCCGCATACCTATTCGAGATGTGAGGGCTTCAGTAGGAGCAGGTTTTCTCTATCCTCTTTTGGGAACTATGATGACTATGCCCGGATTGCCTTCTGTACCTGCGGCTATGAAAGTAGATATCGATAAAGAAGGAAAGACAGTGGGATTGTTTTAGATTAGTCGTTATTCGTTAGTTAGTTAATTGGTTAGCTGGTTAGTTAGTTAAGAAAACAGAAAAAAGCTGAATTAGTATATAGTATAAAGTATTGAGTATATAGTAAAGAGATAGTAAGACAGAAATTAGAAGTCACGAAAATAGAAAATAATCATAGTGCGTATCGAGTATTGCGTGAAGAAAATCAGAAGTCAGGAGTAGGGGCACGATGCATCGTGCCCAGGGTAAACTCTCAATCATTCGTCATTCCTGCGAAAGCAGGAATCCAGAGAAAAAGACAGGATTCCGCATCAAGTACGGAATGACAGAAATACAGTAACCCTGTAGCAAGACTACAGGGAATTATCAAGTTAAAAATTTTAGTTATAAAATAATTATTAAATAACAAAATAAATGGAGGTAAAAAGTTAAAATGATCAATAAAGTAATTAAAAATTTGTATTATACCAAAAGTGACGAATGGTTAAAGGTAGAAGATGATATGGGAACAGTAGGAATTACTGATTATGCTCAAGATCAACTGGGTGATATTGTTTACCTGGAAAAAATAAAAAAAGGAAAAAAATTAAAACAAGGTGAAGCGCTTACTACTATCGAATCAGTAAAAGCTGTATCTGATGTAAATACTCCTGTAACCGGTGAAGTAATCGAAGTAAACGAAAAAGTTATTGAAGATGCTTCTATCATTAATAAAGAACCTTATGGCGAAGGTTGGATTGCTAAAATTAATATTGATAATAAGGACGAATTAAAAAATCTTATGAATGACAAGGAATATTCAGAATATAGAAAAGAATAGAGAGGTGAAATGATATGAGATATATCCCCAATACTGAGGAACAAAAAAAGGAGATGTTGAAAGAGATTGGTGTTTCATCTTTTGATGACTTAATTAAAGAAGGTGTTCCTCAAAGTATTCGATTAAAAGGAAAACTAAATATCCCAGAAGCGAGATCTGAAACCGAATTAGAAGAAAATATTTATAATATTGCTCAAAAAAATTCTAACTTTTACTTAATGAAACCCCTAATAGGCGCAGGTGCTTACCGACATTATATTCCGGAAGCAGAAAAATTCCTTTTACAAAGAGAAGAATTTTGGACTTGCTATACTCCCTACCAGCCTGAATTAAGTCAAGGCACCTTGCAATCAATTTTTGAATATCAAAGCTACATTTCCCGACTTATTAAAATGGATGCAGTAATACCTTCTATCTATGATGCTGCCTCTGCAACCGGTGAAGCAGCTTTAATGTCTTTAAGATTAACTCACAAAAATAAAATTATTGTTTCCAATTTAGTTCATCCTCATTACCGAGAGACAGTTAAAACCTATTTAGCCCCTCATGAACCAGAAATTATTGAGTTACCCTATAAAAATGGTTTGGTTGATATAGAAAAATTAAAGATTTTAATTAATAAAGATGTCGCTTCGGTAATTATTCAAAACCCAAATTTCTTTGGTGGAATAGAAAAATTAGCGGAAATTTCCGAAATAGTACATTTTAAAGGCGCCCTATTAATCATTGTAATCGCAGAAAGTATATCCTTAGGTATTTTGAAAGCTCCTGGAGAGATGGGAGCTGATATCGTAACTGGAAATGCCCAATCCTTTGGAATGGATTTAAATTATGGTGGTCCCTATAATGCTTATTTGGCAACCAAAAAAGAATATATCAGGCAACTTCCCGGGAGAATTATCGGAGAAACGACAGATGTAGATGGTAAGCGAGTTTTTGTTATGACTTTGCGGGCTCGAGAGCAAGATATAAGAAGAGAAAGAGCAACTTCTAATATCTGCACCAACCACAATTTAAATGTAATAGCAGCAGATATCTTCCTTTCTCTAATAGGTACCGAAGGTCTTTATCAAATTTCTCTTCTGAACACTAAATCTGCTCACTATTTAGAAAATTTACTATTAAAATCAAAGAAATTTGAAAAAATATTCAATTATCCTTTTTACAATGAGTTTTTACTGAAGAGTAAAGAAAATATATCTACTATAAATAAAAAATTGTTAGAAAACAACTTTATTCCCCCTCTTAAAATTTGTGAATTTTATAAAGAGGAAAATTTAAAGAATGTTTTACTCTTTGCGGTAACCGAAGTATTAAGCCGGGATAATCTAAATAAAGTTGCAAAAATTCTTTCGGAATAAGGAGAGATAAATTATGAAATTAATATTTGAAAAGAGTATAAAAGGTAGAGATGGTTATTCCCTACCTCGTGATCTATTTAAGGAGATAAAGATTGAAGATTGTCTACCTGAATACGCTATCAGTAAAAAGAAAAAATTACTTAGTGAAGTATCTGAAGTAGATGTTGTACGGCACTTCACCAAACTTTCTAAGTTAAATTATGGTCTCGACGATGGCTTTTATCCTTTAGGGTCATGCACTATGAAATATAATCCCAAAATTAATGAGAAATTAGCCTCGCTTAACAATTTTACCTATGCCCACCCCTTAGCTCCCGAAGAGACGGTGCAGGGTTCCTTGGAGATTATCTATGATTTAAATAAACTACTCTGTGAAATAACCGGTATGGATGAATATACTATGGCCCCTGCCTCTGGAGCACATGGAGAATTAACCGGGAATCTCATTATACGAAAGTATTTTGTCGACCGAGGAGATAAAAGACACAAGATGTTAATCCCCGACTCTGCTCATGGTACTAATCCTGCTTCCGCTGCCATGGCTGATTTTCAGGTGGTAGAAGTAAAATCAAATAAAAGAGGGACAGTTGATCTTACAGAATTGGCAAAACTAATGGACGATGATACTGTAGGATTAATGTTAACTAATCCTAATACAGTAGGTTTATATGATGAAGGAATAAAAGATATTGAAAAAATTGTCCATCATAAAGGCGGGTTACTCTATTATGATGGGGCTAATCTTAATGCTTCATTGGGCATTATTAGACCTGGAGATGCAGGTTTTGATGTAGTCCATCTTAATCTTCATAAAACCTTCTCTACTCCCCACGGAGGTGGAGGACCAGGGGCAGGAGTTATCGGAGTAAAGAAAGATCTTATTCCCTATCTTCCTACACCTATTGTTGCTTTTGATTCTACCAATAAAAAATATTATCTATTTGATGTTGGGAGTAAGAGTATTGGTATGGTAAGAGCATTCTGGTCTAATTTCCCAGTGCTGATTAAAACTTATGTCTGGATCCTTAGCATGGGACCAGATGGCCTTTATAATGCTTCAGAAACAAGTATAATCAATGCTAATTATGTATTAACTAAATTGAAAAAGTATTATAAACCAGCTTATGACCGTTACTGTGGTCACGAATGTACGGTTACTGGAAAAGAGTATAAAAAATATGGGGTAAAGACCTTAGATATTGCCAAAAGATTAATGGACTATGGTATGCATCCACCTACCATTTATTTCCCTCATTTTGAACCCTATGCCGAAGAAACTATAATGGTAGAACCACCGGAATCAGAAAGTAAAGAAATGCTGGATAAATTTATTGAGATTATGATAAAAATATCTAATGAAGCTAAGACCAATCCTGAATTATTAACCACTGCTCCCCACAATACCCCTATAAGAAGAACTAATGATCTATTAGCTGCTAAAAGACCGATCTTAACTTATGACGATGAATTAAAACTTAAAGATGAATTAAAGTATAATGATAAGAATATTGATTTTTAATCAAGAGGTTTAAAAATGGAAGGAAAAGACCTATTAGTAACTCCTCTACACGAGGAGCACTTAAAATTAAAAGCCAGGATGATCCCCTTTGATGGTTTTGATATGCCAGTTCAGTATACCAGTATTCTTGAGGAACATTTTGCGGTAAGAGAAAGAGTGGGTATTTTTGATGTATCCCATATGGGAGAAATTGAATTAAAAGGAAAAGATGCTCTACCTTTTACTGATTATTTAGTGACCAATTCAATAATGAAGATGAAGGATGGAGATATAAAATATTCCCCTCTATGTTATCCTTATGGTGGTCAGGTTGATGATCTCTTTGTATATAAAGTAAAGAATGATTTTGTTCTTTTAGTAGTAAATGCTTCACCTGATTTTTCAATTAAAGATTATGCTTGGATTATAAAGAACAAAGGTGGTTTTAATGTAGAAATATTCAATAAAAGTAAAGAATACGGCGAAGTATCAGTGCAAGGTCCTGATTCACTAAAACTATTAGAACCTTTAGTAAAAGTTGAAATCCCTCTAAAAGAGCTGAAGCGCTTTAAATTTATATTTGGAGAAATATTTGGAAAGAAGATCCTTATTTCCCGAACTGGCTATACCGGAGAAGATGGCTTTGAAATTTATACCTTTAAGGCTCTCGATATTGTAGACCTCTGGAAAGGTATTCTTAAAGAAGGTGAAAAATTCAATATAAAACCATGTGGATTAGGAGCAAGAGATACTACCCGATTTGAAGTTTGTTATTGGCTTTATGGTAATGACATTGATGAAACTGTAAATCCGTTAGAAAGTGGTCAGGGTTGGACTGTAAATTTTAACAAAGGAAATTTTATAGGAAAAGGCGCTTTACTTAAAATAAAAGAAAAGGGAATAAATAGAAAATTAGTAGGACTCTATGTTCCTCAAGGTGGCATCCCCAGAAGTAAAATGGAGGTAAGAAAGAACCATAAGAAGATTGGATATATTACTTCTGGAAATTATTGTCCTTCTCTTAAAAAGGTATATGCTCTGGCTATATTAGACCTTCCCTATACTGAGAAAAGTAGCAAAGTAGATATAGTCATCAGAAATAAAGAAGTAGAAGCAGAAGTGGTAGATACTCCTTTTGTTATGCCATTTAATAAAAGATAGAAAAATTGGTAAATTCGCCAATCAATCAATTGTCCAATTTACCAATTAAATAACCCTTAAAAGTCTATAAACCTATTATTTTATCCAGTACACTAAATATTATAAATTTTAAAAAAGAAGGCTGTAACTGCTGGCGGCCCAGGTGCCTTGTTCTGGATGTGGTTTACTGCCTTTTTCGGAATGGCTACCAGAATGGGCGAAGCTACCTTGGGTGTAAAATACAGAATAAAAGATAAAGATGGTGCCTATGCAGCTGGTTCGATGTATTTTATCGAAAAAGGACTGGTGCAAAAATGGTTGGCCTGGCTCTTTGCCTTCTTTGGAGCAATTGCCGCCTTTGGTATTGGAGATGCAGTCCAAACTAACTCTATGGCTCTAGTGGGTAATAGTGTTTTTAAAATACCGGTAGTAGTAACCGGTATTTTCTTAACTATTTTAACCTGGGTAGTAGTTATGGGAGGAGTTAAACGACTTGGACAAGTATGCGAATTATTAGTTCCTTTTATGTGTGTCTTCTATGTTGTAGGGGCATTAATAATTATCATTGCCAAAATCAATTTACTCCCCTGGGCGTTAGGAGAAATATTTAGATCTGCCTTTACTGGAAGGGCTGCCATTGGTGGTGTTGCGGGTGCTACCGTAGCTCAAGCCATGAGATACGGTGTAGCCAGAGGAATATTCTCCAACGAAGCTGGCTTAGGTAGTGGAAGTATAGCTCACGGTGTTGCCCAGACTAAATATCCAGCACGTCAAGGTACTAGAGACTATGATTGATACTCTAATTGTATGTTCTATGACGGGTATCGTTATTGTTTTGACCAAATCTATAGAATTATCAGGTGGTCTTACCAGTACCGCCCTTACTGCTTATGCCTTCAGTTCTGTTTTAAAAGGAATAGTAGGTTAAAAACTTAGAGAGAGTGGTATCAAATCTTATATTCTTTCTGATGTAGGGGGGCGTTGGCAATACGCCCCCCTATTTAGATTATTTTATTAAGGAGGAAATTAAAAGAACAATGATAATTGGTATTCCTAAAGAAATTAAAAATAATGAAAACAGAGTAGCCATTACCCCCGCTGGAGTAAAAGCTTTCTGTCAATCAGGACATCAAGTACTGATTCAAAAATCAGCTGGTTTAGGAAGTGGGATTGAAGATAATGAATATATTAATGCAGGCGCTAGTATACTCGAAACAGCAAAAGAAGTTTTTAACCCAGCTGAAATGATTATGAAAGTAAAAGAACCTTTGACTTCTGAATATGATCTTTTGAAGCCTGGGCAGATTCTCTTCACTTACTTCCACTTTGCCTCTTCTTTAGAATTGACTCAAGCTATGATGAAGAGAAAAGTTATCTGTATTGCCTATGAAACAGTTCAAACTGAGGATGGTTATCTACCCCTTTTAGCGCCGATGAGTGAAGTAGCTGGTAAGATGGCCGGTCATATTGCTGCTTATTACTTAGCTCTTCCCTATGGTGGTAGAGGTGTCCTAATGGGTGGTGTCCCTGGAGTTGCACCCGCAAAAGTAGTAGTGGTTGGTGGAGGTACTGTGGGTACTAATGCTGCCAAGGTAGCTGCTGGCATAGGAGCAAATGTTACTTTATTAGATATTAGTATAAATAGATTAAAATATTTAGCTGATGTTTTACCAAAAAATATAACTTTATTAATTTCTAATCAGCATAATATAGAAGAAGAAATAAAAGATGCAGATGCAGTAATTGGAGCTGTATTAATCCCGGGGGCAAAAGCTCCAAAATTAATAACTGAAGAGATGATAAAGAAGATGAAGCCAAACTCAGTTATAGTAGATGTGGCTATCGACCAAGGAGGATGTATAGAAACAAGCAAGCCAACTTCTCATAGTGATCCTGTATTTAAATTACATAATGTATTACACTATTGCGTTACTAATATGCCTGGAGCGTTTGCTAGAACTTCTACTTTCGCTCTAACTAATGCTACCCTTCCTTATGGTTTAGAAATTGCTAATAAGGGTTATAAAAAAGCAATAAAGGAAAACAAAGCTTTGGCAAAAGGATTAAATGCTATTGATGGTAAAATTACTTACGAACCAGTAGTTAAAGCCTTTAAATTAAAATACTATCCAGTAGAAGAAGTAATTGGTTAATTCACCAATTAGCCGATTCACCGATTAGCCAATTTAAAAAGGGGATGGTTCTATTTCTTTAGAACCGTCCCCTTTTTATTGAGGCTTTTTTAAATTTTTATTTCTATATTGCCTTAATACATTCCACCTGGAGGCATTCCACCTGAAGGCATTCCACCTTCTTTCTTTTCCTCAGGTTTATCAGTAATTAAACATTCAGTAGTAAGAATCATCCCTCCTATACTGGCAGCATTTTGTAAAGCTGATCTGGTAACCTTAGCTGGGTCAACAATTCCTACTTTTATCATATCCACAAACTCTCCAATATTTACGTCAAAGCCGATGCCTTTTTCTTTGCTCTTTAATTTCTCTACAATAACAGAACCTTCATATCCACCATTGTCAGCAATCTGTTTGGTGGGGGCTACTAATGCTTTTATAATAATTTCTACTCCAATCTGTTGGTCACCTTCATACTTTAACTTCTGTAAGGCAGGAATAATATTTAATAAAACAGTTCCACCACCGGCCACAATTCCTTCTTCTACTGCAGCTTTAGTAGCTGATAGAGCATCTTCGACTCGATGTTTCTTCTCCTTAAGTTCAGTTTCCGTAGCTGCTCCTACTTTAATAACTGCTACTCCGCCTACTAATTTCCCTAATCTTTCCTGTAATTTTTCTCGGTCATAGTCAGAGGTAGTTTCTTCTATTTGAGTACGAATTTGAGCTTCTCGTTTTTTAATTTCTTTGGTGTCCCCTTTCCCTCCGATTATTATGCTCTCTTCTTTATTTATTTTCACTTGATGAGCAGTCCCTAACATTTTTAGTTCCGTGTTTTCTAATTTAAGGCCTAGTTCTTCAGAAATTAATTGTCCACCGGTAACTACAGCAATATCGGCTAACATCTCTTTTCTTCTATCTCCAAATCCGGGGGCCTTTACAGCAACACAATTTAAAGTGCCTCGAATTTTATTTACTATTAAAGTAGCTAAAGATTCACCTTCAATATCCTCAGCGATAATAAGTAAAGGTTTACTAGTCTGAGCAATTTTCTCTAAAATAGGTAATATTCCTTTCATATTGCTTATTTTAGAATCAGTAATTAAGATATAAGGGTCATCAAGAACAGCTTCCATTCTCTCAGCATCAGTTACCATATAGGCAGAAATATATCCCTTATCAAATTGCATTCCTTCTACTACCTCCAAGATAGTTCCTAAAGTTTTAGATTCTTCTACAGTTATTACTCCATCTTTCCCTACCTTTTCCATAGCATCTGCAATCATATTTCCTATTTCTCTATCAGCAGCTGATATTGAAGCTACATTAGCTATAGATTCTTTATCGCTAACTTCTTTACTTAATTTTTTAATCTCTTTGACCGCTATTTCTACTGTTTTATCTATTCCTCTTTTAATCATAATAGGATTTGCCCCTGCTGCTACATTTCGTAGGCCTTCATGAATAATTGCCTTGGCTAAAACTGTAGCAGTAGTTGTTCCATCTCCAGCAATATCGTT
>JBGPSO010000032.1:0-10803 GCA_041490145.1 Atribacterota bacterium | reverse complement strand
GTAAAGTTTATTAGATTAAGGTTTACAGATATTTTAGGGATACCTAAGAATGTAGAAATTCCGACCAGAGAATTTAAAAAAGCTCTTGAGGGTAAGAAAATGTTCGATGGATCATCTATTCAAGGTTTTGTACGGATCGAAGAGTCGGATATGTATCTAAAGCCAGATTATTCTACTTTTATCATAAATCCCTGGGAAGAAGAAAAAGAGGTAGCTCGGATTACCTGTGATATTTATAATCCTGATGGTTCACCTTTTGAAGGTTGTCCCAGAAATAATTTGAAGAGAGTAATAGAAGAAGTTAAAGAGATGGGATATTCTACAAACTTTGGACCAGAAGTAGAATTTTTTCTATTTTTTAGAGATGAAAATGGTAAAGCTACTACTAAAACTCACGATCAAGGGGGATATTTCGATCTTTTGCCCATTGATTTAGGAGAAGAAGCAAGAAGGGATATGGTTATTGCTTTAGAAAAATTAGGCTTCGAAGTTGAGGCCTCTCACCATGAAGTTGCTCCAGGGCAACATGAAATAGATTTTAAATATTGTGATGCACTTACTGCCGCTGATAGGATAATGACTTTAAAATTGACTAGTAAGACGATAGCTTTAAAACATAATTTACATGTTACCTTTATGCCCAAACCTATTTTTGGTATAAATGGTTCTGGAATGCATACTCATTTATCTTTATTTAAAAATGGGGAAAACATTTTTTATGACCCTAATGGTAAATACAGATTAAGTCAAGAAGCTTTATATTTTATTGGAGGTTTATTAAAACATGCCAAAGGGTTTACTGCTATTACTAATCCTTTAGTAAATTCTTATAAAAGATTGACTCCTGGATATGAAGCACCGGTGTATATAGCATGGTCAGAAAGGAATCGTAGTCCTTTGGTTAGAATACCTGCGGAAAGAGGAGTAGGTACTCGAGCAGAACTTAGAAATCCTGATCCATCCTGTAACCCCTATTTAGCCTTTGCAGTAATTTTAAAAGCTGGAATAGATGGAATTAAAAAACAGATTGATCCTGGAGAGCCAGTAACTCAAAATATTTATACTATGAGCCAAGAAGAGAAAAAATCATTAGGTATTGAAAACTTACCCTCCACTTTAAATCAAGCTTTAGACGAATTAGAAAAGGATGAAGTGGTAAAATCAGGCTTAACTGATCACATATTAACCAATTATTTTGAAGCTAAGAGAAAAGAATGGGAGACTTATCGTATTCAAGTTCATCAGTGGGAATTGGATAGATATTTGACGATTTATTGAGAAATGAAGAGAAAGGAATTCTGGCTTATGGCTCCTGAATACTTTATATTATTTGGAGGTAAATAAGTATGGAGATTACTAATAAAAGCTTTAATTTAAAAAAAATCGATTTAAGAAGTGATACGGTTACCTTACCGACAGACGAGATGCGAGAAGCAATGAAAAATGCTGAAGTTGGAGATGATGTTTATAAAGAAGATCCCACAGTAAATCGATTGGAAGAATTAGCTGCTAAAAAATTAGGAAAAGAGGCAGCATTATTTGTTTCAAGTGGAACTATGGGTAATTTGATCGCTGTCTTGACTCATTGCCAAAAAGGAGATGAAATAATTTTAGAAGCAGACTCCCATATGTATTATTATGAGGTAGGAGGTATGTCAGCTGTAGCAGGGGTGATTCCTCGGCTAATTGTAGGAAATAAGGGAGTTCCTAATCCTCAAGATATTAAGAAAGCATTTAGAGAAGAAAATATTCACTATCCTAAGACAACATTAATTTGTTTAGAAAATACTCATAATCGAGCTGGGGGAACAGTTATTCCTCCTAAAGTAACCGAGGAAATCTGCCAATTAGCCCATCAACGAAATATTTTGGTTCATTTAGATGGAGCTCGAATATTTAATGCTGCTATAGCTTTAAATATTGAAGTTTCTGACCTGGTTAAAAGTGTTGATTCAGTTATGTTCTGTCTTTCTAAAGGATTGAGTGCTCCAGTAGGATCAATTTTAATAGGTTCAAAAGAATTTATTCAAAAAGCTCGCAAAAATCGAAAGATGTTAGGTGGGGGGATGAGACAAGTAGGAATTTTAGCTGCAGCTGGAATAATTGCTCTTGAAAAGATGGTAGAAAGATTAAGAGAAGATCACAAAAATGCTCGTCTTTTGGGAATAGGTTTAAATGACCTAGATGGGCTAAAAGTTGACTTAGAAACAGTTCAGACTAATATGGTTAATTTTGATCTTCAAGAAGTAGGCATGGACACTGATCAATTTTTACCTAAGTTAGAGAAATATAATATATTAGGATCACCACGGTCACCCGCTAAAGTTCGTTTAGTTACTCACTATGGAATTAACGAAGAAAACATTTTTACAACTATAGAAGCGATAAAAGAAATAGTTAGAAATTAGTATATAGTATCGAGTATATAGTATATAGTGAAGATGCCAGTTTACCAGTTACACCTGGAACAAATTCGTATCTCTTATCTCGTGAATCGTATCGCGTTAAGAAAATAGAGATCAGAAGATAGAGAGAAACAGCGATGAGTAATATGTGATAATTAAATAGTTGCATATTCTAGATTGCAGGTTTTTTCTCTTTTTATCATTTAAATCCTAACATAATACGCGATACAATACGCTAACGACTAATTACAGGGAGGTTTTACTTTTGTAAACTTTACCAGGATATAGAAAATGTTTTGTATGTGGAAAAGATAATCCCATTGGTTTAAATATTACCTTTTTTCTTAAATAAAATAAGATTAGTAATAAATAGTAGAAAAAATTAATTTTTACTAAATTGTTAATGTTATTTATAGCAATTCCAGTAGTGGAGCTATATATCTTAATTGAAGTGGGAAAGAAGATAGGGAGTCTAACTACTATTGGTATAATTATTTTAACCGGGATATTAGGAACTTATTTGATAAAAAGTCAGGGTTTTATGATTTTAAGGAAAATTCAAAATGATTTAAATGAAGGTATCATGCCAGGGGACAACTTAATTCAGGGAGCAATTATCCTGCTCGGAGGAGTATTGCTGCTTACTCCTGGTTTTATCACTGATATCACGGGCTTTATTTTATTAATACCTGCTGGTAGAAAAATAGTTAAAAAATATTTATTGGAATGGTTAAAAGGAAAGATAAAAGAAGATAATATTTATTTTAGAGAATTTTAATATTGATAACTAAAATAAAAAATATTAAGTAAAGAGGAATGATATTATTGATTATAGGTTGCGGAATAGATATAGTTAAAATTGAAAGAATAGAAAAAATAATTAAAAGGTGGGGAGATAATTTAACTTCTAGGATGTTTACCCCCTTAGAAAGAGAGTATTGTAAAAAAAGAAAGAGTAATAAATATCAATCTTATGCTGGAAAATTTGCAGCCAAAGAAGCTTTATTAAAAGCATTAGGATTGGGTTTGAGAGTGGTTAACTGGACAGAAATAGAGATAAGCAATAATGAACTCGGTCAGCCGATTATAAAGACAAGTGGAAAATTAAATATAATCGCTTCCAAAAAAGGGGTGAGTAAATATTTTTTAACTATATCTCACACCAAAGATTATGCTATAGCTGAAGTAATCTTAGAAAGTTCATCTCATAAGTGAAAGCCAGAAGCCAGAAGTCAGAAGTCAGAATAAGAAAAAAATCAATTCTTAATTCTGACTCCTGGATTCTTTAATAATTATATAGTTTTGAATTTTGAATTCTGATTTTCTTTACGCGATACTCGATACGCAATACGCGATACGAATTACTATTCACTAACCACTAATTTAGAAGGAGGTATTTTATGAAGGTAGTTACCAGTCAACAAATTAGAGAGATTGATCAGAAAGCAATAGAAGAATATGGTATATCTGGTCTTACTTTAATGGAGAATGCCGGTTCAAGAATATTTCAAAATATGAAAAATATTTACCCTGATCTAAAATTAAAAGAAGTTGTTATCTTTGCTGGTTCTGGTAATAATGGCGGAGATGGCTTTGTAATTGCCCGTCACCTTTATAATTATGGAACAAAGGTAAAAGTATTTCTACTATCTCCTTTTAATAAGATTAAGGGTGAAGCAAAGGTAAATTTGAATATTATTAATGAAATGGGAATTGAATTAATTGAAGTAAAAACAGAGGAACTCAAGAAAATACAGGAAGCTATACAAAACTCTAATTTGATTGTAGATGCCATATTGGGTACTGGGTTACACGGGAAGGTAACCGGTTTAAAAGCTGAAATAATAGATTTGATTAATGTTGCCAAAAAAGAGGTAGTAGCAGTTGATATTCCCTCAGGTTTAAATGCAGATATAGGAAAAATCGAAGGACCTTGTATAAAAGCAACTTATACTGTTACTTTAGCTTTACCGAAAATAGGTTTATTAATCTATCCTGGAGCAAGTTATGTAGGAAAAATAATTATTGAAAATATTGGAATTCCTTCCCATTTATTAGAAAATAGAAAATTAAAGATAAATTTGGTAACTAAAGAGATGGTTAAAACTCTTTTACCTTTACGTCCTATTTACTCTCATAAAGGATCTTTTGGTAAAGTTTTAATCTTAGCTGGTTCGGTAGGTATGACCGGAGCAGCTTTTTTAACTAGTGAAGCTGCCCTAAGAAGTGGTGCAGGTATAGTAGTATTAGGAATTCCTCAAAGTTTAAATTCAATAATGGAAGTAAAATTAACTGAAGTTATGACCCTCCCTTTAGCGGAAACAGAGAATCAGTCTTTAAAAGAAGATGCAGAAGAAACAATTTTAAAATTGATAAAAAAATTTTCTGTATTAGGAATAGGTCCTGGTATTTCCCGGCAATTAGAAACTCAAAGATTAGTTAGGAAAATTATAGAAAAATCTACTATTCCTCTTGTAGTGGATGCTGATGCAATATATGCTTTAGGTGAAGATCCTGCAATATTAAAAAAGATCGAGGCTCCTCTGGTAATTACTCCTCATCCGGGAGAAATGGCTAAACTTACCAATAAAGATATAAATTATATTTTAGATAATCAGATAAATATTACCAGAGAAGTTGCTCAAGAATATGGGATTATAGTAGTATTAAAGGGAGCCAGAACAATTATTGCCAACAAAGAAGGTGAAATCTATATTAATATTGGTGATAATTCAGGGATGGCTACCGGAGGATCTGGAGATGTTCTAACTGGGATAATTTCTAGTCTAATAGCTCAAGGGGCAAATAACCTTTCGGCAGCAATAGCTGGAGTTTATATTCATAGTCTAGCTGGAAATTTAGCCCGAAATATTAAAGGGGAAAGGGGTATGATAGCTGGTGATATTTTGTCTCAAGTTCCTCAGGCTTTTTTAAGTTTAGAAGATGCAGTAATAAGTAATATGTAACGAGTGATGTGTAGGGGTTCGATTTATCGAACCCGGATGATGACGGAGCGGATAGAAAAAAGATAGATTCCCGTTTCCACGGGAATGACAGATAAAGAAGAGAGAATGACAGAAATATTATTGTAGCGAACATGATTTATATTACATATTACACATTGCTAGGTTCTAAACACTATACGCTACCCGCTATACGCAATACGATATACGATATACTATATACGAAAAAAAAGGAGGGAAAATCTAAAGATGCAAAAATTATTAGGTCCTACCTGGGTAGAGGTAAATCTTGATGCTATTGCCCAAAATATTAAAAATATTAAAAAATTAATAGGTGAAAAAAAAGAACTAATGGCGGTAGTAAAAGGGAATGCTTATGGACACGATATTTTAGAAGTTTCTCCAGTAGTTTTAGAAAATGGAGCTACTAGATTAGCAGTCGCTCGTTTAGAAGAAGCCATTTTCCTTCGCAAAGCTGGTATTACTGTTCCAATTTTAGTCCTTGGTTTACCTTTAAAACAACAAACAGAATTTTTGGTATCTTATGATATAACTCCTGCGGTATGTGAATTTGAAATAATAGAAAAACTTTCTGAGTCGGCAGTTCAAATGAATAAGATGACTAAAATTCATCTCAAAGTAGATACTGGCATGGGAAGGATAGGAATTTTCCCTTATGATGTTTTGAGATTTATTAAAAGGATGAAGGCATTGAAAAATGTAGAAATAGAAGGTATTTTTACTCATTTTTCAGTTGCTGATGAGAAAGATAAGTTTTACACCGAAGAACAATTCAGAAAATTTATAGAAATCTTAACTATTTTAGAAAAAGAAGGAATAAAAATTCCCATAAAACATGTAGGTAACAGTGCGACTCTTCTTGATTTACCTCATATGTGGCTAGATATGGTAAGACCTGGCATTGCAATATATGGACTATACCCCTCTAAAGAAGTAAAAAAGACCATAAATTTAATTCCAGCGCAACAATTTAAAACAAAAATAGTTTTTATAAAGGAACTCCCTCTGGGAGAAAGTATCAGTTATGGTAGGACTTATATTACAAAAAGAAGAATGAGAGTAGCCTCATTACCAGTAGGTTATGCTGATGGCTATAATCGACTTCTTTCTAATCAAGGTGAAGTATTGGTTAGAGGACAGCGTGTACCAATAATTGGACGTGTGTGTATGGACCAGTGCGTGATAGATGTTACCAATCTCACCCAAGTAGAAATCGGAGACGAAGTAGTATTATGGGGTAGACAAGGGGAGGAAATGATAACCGTGGAAGAAATCGCCCAAAAAATAAGAACTATCAATTATGAAATTGTGCATATGCCAGATAAAAAACGGGTACCTAAGTTATTTATTAGAGATGGAAAGCCCTGGAAGATTAAAACTATGTTAGGGGAAAGATTATTATAGCGGATAGTATAAAATAGCGTATAGCGTTTAGCGTGTAGAATTTGTTAGCTGGTTAGTTGGTTACCTGGTTAATTAGTTTAGAAAACTAAAAATTAAAAACGAAAAACGCAAAACTATAGAAGCTAGTTTTTTATCTTAAATCTGTTTTCTTAACCAGCTAACTAGGTAACTGAATCAATTGGTCAATTGGAGAATTGGTGAATAGGTCAAAATGAATTTCACTATTATTACTAAAAGTCCTGAAGAGACGAAAAAATTAGGAAAAGAGATAAGCAAATTAGTTAAACCGGGAGATTTATTAGCTTTCTATGGTGAATTAGGTGCAGGAAAAACTTGTTTTATTCAGGGAATATCTGAAGGTTTAGAAGTAAAAGATTATGTTACCAGTCCTTCTTTTACTATTATAAATGAATATCAAGGTAAAATTCCCATTTATCATTTTGATGTTTTCCGAGTCAGTAATATAGAAGAGATTATAGAATTAGGTTACGAAGAATATTTTTACGGAGAAGGCTTAACGGTTATTGAATGGGCTGAGAAGATTGAAAGCCTTTTACCAAAAGATCATTTAAGGATTGAGATCAAGTTTAAAACTAGTTATGAAAGAAAAATATCTTTTATTCCTCAAGGGAATAAATTTAATATATTTTTGGAGGATTTAATAAGGATTGAAAATTTTAGGAATAGATACTTCCACTAGATTTTGTAGTTTAGGTTTAATAGAAGAAGATTCTGTTCTTATCGAATATACCCTTAATAATTCTAAGAAGAAACACTCATCCATTTTAATACCTACTATAAAAGATATGTTGGAAAGGATTAATTTAACATTACAGGATATTGACGGTATTGCTGTTTCTTTAGGCCCGGGTTCTTTTACTGGGCTTCGTGTCGGATTAGGAGTAGCTAAAGGTTTGTCTTATGCCTGTTCTCTGCCTTTATTAGGAATTCCCACCTTAGAGGCTCTGGCATTTTCTCTAAAAGAGATACCCTACTTAATATGTCCCATTTTAGAGGCTAAGAGAGATGAAATATATGATGTGGTATTTCGGGGAGGTAATAAACTGAGTAAAGTGCTGGATTATAAATGTGAAGATATTTATAGTCTAGTAGATAGAGTCTCTCTTTTAAAAGAGAAGGTAATATTTTTGAGTGAGAGTATAAAAAAATATCAGGATATTATTAAAGAAAAAATGGGTAAAGATGCATTGTTTATTAATCCTCAAGTAGTTTTGTCTAAAGGAATAAATATTGCTTTCTTAGGTTTAGAAAAACTCAAAGAGGGAAAAGGAGACGATATTTCTACTCTTTCTCCTTTCTACCTGAGGAGATCTGAAGCTGAAATTAATTGGGAGAAAAAAAGTGATGAATGATGAATAATCACGGCTTTACAGGGGTAATTATTAGACCTATGGAGACAGATGATTTACAAAAGGTATTGGATATTGAGAAACAATCTTTTTCCGTTCCTTGGAATTATGATATGTTTTGTGATGAATTAACTCGAAATAAATATGCTAGATATTTTATATTAGAGAAAGATAAAGAAATTATCGGTTATCTTGGCCTTTGGCATAAGGAAACCAGTTTTCATATTACTAATATTGCTATTATCGAAAAATTTCGTAGAGAGGGATATGGAGGAAAGCTTTTAAAGTTTGTCGAGAAAATAGGAACTACTTATAAAATTGAAAAAATATCTTTGGAAGTAAGAAAATCAAATTATATGGCCCAGAATATGTATAAAAAATATGGTTATAGAACAAAAAGAATATGGAAAAATTATTATCGAGAAGAAAGAGAAGATGCTTTAGTTATGGAAAAGAAATTATATTTTACGAAAAGGTTTTAAATTTTGAATTATGGTTTTTAATTTTTTGCTCTTTTACTATACTTTATCTTTACTTATTACTTATTACACACTACTAATTACTGTATTCTCTATACGCTAAGCGCTATACGCTATACGCTATTTAGGTTTTAAGTTTTATTGAGAGGAAAAAATTATATGTCGGATTTAATAATGGGAGTCGAAACCTCTTGTGATGAAACTGCAGTTGCTATTGTAGAGGATGGGAAGAAAATTCTTTCGAATATTATAGCTTCTCAAATTAAGGTTCACCAAAAATATGGGGGAGTGGTTCCCGAAATAGCTTCTCGCCAACATATGGAATGCATTATTCCAGTAATAGATAAAGCTTTGAGCGAATCAGGGAAAAAATTATCCGATTTATCAGGGATAGCAGTGACTTATGGTCCAGGATTGATAGGATCACTTTTGGTGGGATTATCTGTAGCTAAAGCTATAGCCTATGCTCAAAATATACCTCTTATCGGAGTAAACCATCTTGAGGCTCATATTTATGCTAATTTTTTAGAACATAAAGGAATAAAGACGCCTCTTATTTGTTTAATCGTTTCTGGTGGACATACCTCTTTAGTCTATATAAAAGATTTTAGAAAATATAAATTATTAGGTCAGACCAAAGACGATGCTGCAGGAGAGGTTTTTGATAAAATAGCCAAGGTTTTAGACTTAGATTACCCCGGTGGACCAATTGTTGAGCAATTAGCTAAGGAAGGAAATTCTTCTTTAATTAAATTTCCTCGCCCTCTTTTAAATGACGGAAGTTATGATTTTAGCTTTAGTGGTCTTAAAACCGCAGTAATTTACTATATAAAAGAACTAAAAGAGAAGAAGAAAATTATCCCAGTTAAAGATATTTTATCATCTTTTCAGCAAGCAGTAGTTGATGTTTTAGTAGAAAAGACACTAAGAGCAGCTTTAGAATTTAAAACTAAACAGATTGTATTAGCTGGTGGAGTTGCAGCCAATAATTCTCTAAGAAGAAAAATTAAAGAAAAAGCAAGTTTATTAAATATAAGGGTTTTTTATCCTTCAATTTCTCTTTGCACTGATAATGCGGCTATGGTAGCTTCTGCCGGATACTATAAGTTAAAGGAAAATAAAAAATCATCTTTAGATTTAGATGCAGTTTCTCGGTTATCATTAGTGTGAGAAAAAATTAATAAATGGAAGGAAATAAGCGTAAAATAACTTAAAATTAGATTAAATTGCATAAAATGGCTGAATATAGCTAATAATGAAGTTTGATTTTCTAAAGAAGTTTATATAATATAAACAAAGTGTCTTTAGCACTCTTACTATGAGAGTGCTAATTGATTTTAAAAATATTAAAGGAGGTTATAGAAAATGAAAATCAAAGGATTAAAACCACTAGGAGACCGGGTATTAATAAAGCCTATGGTTGAAGAAGAAAAGAGCAAAGGAGGGATTGTTCTTCCGGATACCATTTCTAAAGAAAAACCCCAAGTTGGCGAAGTATTATCAGTAGGGCCTGGTGGCACTAATAAAGAAGGAAAATTAGTTCCTATGACCGTTAAAAAGGGGGATAATGTAGTATACGCAAAATATTCAGGAACAGATATAAAAGATGATGATGATGAAGATTATCTCCTTTTAAGCGAAAAAGATATTTTAGCTATTGTGGAAAAATAAAATATAATATTTTCGAATTTTTAAGTGAAAAATGTAATAAATTTGATATAAATGGAGGATAAATAAATGGCAAAACAATTTTTATTTGATGAAGAGGCGAGAAGAGCTTTAGAAAAAGGAGCAAATACTTTAGCTGATGCGGTTAGGATCACTTTAGGTCCTAAAGGAAGAAATGTAGTTTTAGATAAAAAATATGGTTCCCCTACTATTACTAATGACGGGGTTACTATTGCTCGAGAGATTGACGTTGAGGATCCCTTTGAAAATATGGGGACACAATTTGTTAAGGAAGTGGCTACTAAAACTAACGATATTGCTGGAGATGGAACAACTACTGCTACAGTTTTAGCCAAGGCAATTATTCATGAAGGTCTACGAAATGTAGCAGCAGGGGCAAATCCTATTATGATTAAAAGAGGAATAGATAAAACAGTAGAAATAGCGGTCAAAGAGATTAAAAAATTAAGTAAAGAAGTTAGCGATAAAGAAT
>JBGPSO010000031.1:0-10861 GCA_041490145.1 Atribacterota bacterium | reverse complement strand
GTTTTATTAACTAATAGGATGTTCTATAGAGGGATAATAACCTAATTTAAAATGAAGATACAAAAATAAGCGAACAGTGGAAAGAGAGCGACCTCTTCAGAGCGAAATAAATTATAGAAGGAGGTGAATTTAATGAAAGTCTTGAAAACGATTGCTATTATTCTTCTTATCATCGGAGGACTGAATTGGGGTCTAGTTGGTTTATTTAATTTTAATCTTGTCGCAACAATATTTAAAGCTATACCAGTTGTTTCCAGAGTTATATATGTTCTAGTTGGATTATCTGCAGTTTATGTTATCGTAGCCTATAAATCGATTTGTAAATAATTATTATAAAAGTGCGGGCAGTAGTTATTTATTATTATTTTTAAAACTAACTGCCCGCTATGTTTTAAAATTAAATATTTCTGCTAATCAAAACAATTTTCTTTTATCTTATTGATAAATAAAATTGCCTACCCAAAAAATTGAAAGTAAAACCGTAAAATTGGGAAATTATAAAAATTTCTCCAAATAAAAGTAGTTAAAGCTTTCCAGATTTTATGCAGTAGAAGATTAACACCAAAAATATTATCAGAAGTATTCTATTAAGGTCTAAAATATTTTTTTGGAATAATACCAGTAATGAAACAGAATTTGAAAAGAGAATAAAACTTCTATTAAAAAGTTGATAAAGGTAAACTATTCGAAAGAATGGGGCACAAAGTCATGAATCTAAAGTAATTAAGTATTAAGAAAAACCCCCACAAGTTCTTGACACCAACCTCTTTAGAAAATGTTTAGACAAGTATATTAAAATATGATAAAATCTTTAATAAATAAATTTATATAAAGGTAATAATAAATGTAGCCAATAGAGGAGGAGTATCATAGCAGTGGAGAAAGATATAGAATTTGTTAAAGAAATTACCTCAAAAGAGAAGGACTTTTCACAATGGTATGTAGATGTAGTAAGAAAAACCGAGTTAGCTGATTATACTACCATAAAAGGTTGTATGGTTATTAGACCATATGGATATGGTTTGTGGGAGAATATGCAAGCGGGGTTAGATAGAAGGATCAAAGAAACCGGGCATAAGAATGCTTATTTCCCATTGTTTATTCCCGAGAGCTTGTTAAAGAAAGAGGCAGAACACGTTAAAGGTTTTGCCCCTGAGTTAGCCTGGGTTACGGAGGGAGGAAGCCAAAAATTAGAAGAGAGATTAGCGATTCGTCCTACTTCTGAGGCGATAATCTGTAGTCTATATTCTAAATGGGTCAGATCCTGGAGAGATCTTCCTATCCTTATAAATCAGTGGGTAAATATTGTACGTTGGGAAAAAGTAACCCGTCTGTTTTTAAGGACTACTGAGTTTCTCTGGCAGGAAGGTCATACTGCTCATAAGAACGAGCAGGAGGCAGAAGAAGAAACCTTAAAGATATTGAATCAGGTTTATCGGGATTATATTGAAAATGATCTGGCTATTCCAGTAATTATTGGGAGAAAAACAGAAAAAGAAAAATTTGCCGGTGCTTTACACACTTATACTTTGGAGGCCCTTATGACTGATGGTAAAGTGCTGCAGGTGGGGACCTCTCATAACCTGGGACAAAATTTTGCTAAAGCTTTTAATATTAAATATTTAGATGAAGACCAGCAAGAAAAATATGTCTGGCAGACCTCCTGGGGGACGACTACCCGATTGATCGGAGCTTTGGTTATGGTACATGGTGATGATCGGGGTTTGAATTTACCTCCAAAAGTTGCACCGGTTCAAGTAATTATAATACCTATTATGTTTGATAAGACCAAGAAAGAAGTTAGAAATAAAGCTGAAGACATCATTACAATTTTAAAGAAAGATTTTAGAGTAGAAATTGATGGACGAGATGAATATACCCCGGGTTGGAAATTTAATGAATGGGAGATGAAAGGAGTTCCTTTAAGGTTGGAGATTGGGCCTAAAGATTTGGCTAAGGGCCAGGTAATGGTGGTGAGAAGGGACACCGGGGAAAAGATGGCGGTAAAAGAAGAAAAATTAGTAGAGACAGTAGAAAAATTATTGAATAATATTCAGGAAAATCTTTTTAATAAAGCAAAGAGTTTTTTACAGAAAAATATTCGAGAAGTCTCAGATTATAATAAATTCAAAGAAGTTATTGAAAAAAAGAGAGGTCTAATAAAGACTTATTGGTGTGGAAATGAAGATTGTGAGGATAAGATAAAAGAAGAGACTAAAGCAAGCATCAGATGCATTCCCTTTGAACAAGAAGAAGCTTCGGGAAAATGTATTTATTGTGGAAAAGAATCTTCTACTTTAGTTTATTTTGCCCGAGCTTATTAAAAATTTAAAAAATAAAGGAGGGTAGAAAAAATGGCCGAAGTAAAGATTGGAAAAGTAACTGATTACTTTGCTAAAATAGAAGTTGCTGCATTGGAAATAGAGAATGGAGAATTACATGTAGGAGATACTATTCATTTTTTAGGACGTACTACTGATTTTGTACAGAAAATAAATTCCATGCAGATTGAACACCAATCGGTAGATTCTGCTAAACCTGGCGAAGGAGTAGGAATTAAAGTAAAAGATAGAGTTCGTCATGGTGATGAAGTATATAAAGTTACCGATTAAATTAAATTGTATATATAAGGTCATTCCTGTTTCCTTAAGAATGACCTTATATTATTTTCTTTTTACTTTCTTTTGAGGAAAAATTTTCCAGAAAAGGTTTAGATGAATGACCCTTGCTCTTCTTTCTCGGCATCTTCAATCCCCCTGACTACATATTGAGAGGTGATGGGATTTATCATTCCATTTTCCTTTCCACTTTCGGGAGAGAGTTGTGATGATGAAGAGAAATTCTTATTTGCATTATTATTATAACATAATTTTTGTAAAATAGCAGGGATTTTGTAAGAAATGTAGAATATAGATATAATTTCAAAAGTTAGTTTTTTAATATTTTAATATATAGTATATTTAGTTAGATGGTTAGTTGGTTACCTGGTTAGTTAGTCAATGAATTAAAAATAAACCAATTAGCTAGCTAACTAGCAAACCAAACAACTATCGACTAATTTATCGAGCTCGCCGTAATAAAATGAGGTAGAAGATGAAACAGCAAGATTTAATAGAAGAATATTTTATGCCTGGCGATTGGCTTGAAATAGCTAATCAAATTTTAAAAGATAAGGGAGTGGTATTAGTGTGGGGAGCTACAGATACTGGTAAAAGTATCTGTAGCTTATTATTTGCCAATTTTTGGGCTAAACATGGAAGGAAAGTTGGGATTGTCGATGTAGATATGGGGCAATCTGATTTAGGGCCTCCTACTACTATGGGGATGGTAGTAATTAATAAGCCGATAAAAAGTTTAGGAAAAGTCTCAGCAGATATTTTGTATTTTGTGGGATCAACTTCACCTCTGAACTATTTTTTACCTACCGTTTGTGGAACCAAGAAGTTGATTAATGAAGGGAAGAAGAGAGAGGCAGAAATAATAATCGTAGATACTACTGGGTTAGTAAAAGGGACTCCTGGTCGGACTCTAAAAGAAAATATGATTGATATAGTTTCTCCTTGCCATATTATTGCTTTGCAAAGAAAGGATGAATTGGAACACATCTTAAAAAAATTTGTTCTAAATGAAGATGTTTTTATTCATCGTTTATCTCCCTGTACAGAAGTAAGGAGAAAGACTTATTTTCAGCGTCGGGAGGCAAGAGAAAAAAAATTTGGAGAATATTTTAAAAGAGCTTCTTCTATAAAAATTAATTTAGACCATTTGAATATTAGGGGAAGCTATTACTATTCTGGGATTGCTTTGGATGAGGAAGGCCTCTCATTTTTAGAGAAAACTTTAAGGACTGAGGTAATTTATGGCGAGAAGACACCAGAAGGGATATTTATAATTACTAAAGAAAAATTGCCAGATAAATTTAGCGGATTCTTCCAAATTAAGAAAAAATTTAGTACCGAGGAAGTAATTATAACTGAAGAAGATAAATATAAAAATTTATTAGTTTCTCTTGATGATCGACGGGGATTTGTAGTAAGTTTAGGTATTATCCGAGAGTTTGATTTTAAAAGAAAAATTTTTACCATTTATACTCCCCTAAAAGATGTATCCACAGTTTTTAGTGTAAAATTTGGGGCAATTAAAATAGATTTAGATGGAAAAGAGCTAGGGAAAATTTCCCCAGGAGAAATATAATGGTTTTTCGCTTTTCGCTTTAACTTTTTAGCTTAATAATGAGATTGCCACGCTTCGATAGATCGAAGCGTGGCAATGACTATATACTAACGACTATTTATTAACTAACCACTGATATAATCGGAGTAGACATATTGGAAAAGAAGGAAAAAGAAGGAATAATCTTTACTATTATTACTATTTTTTTAGCCGGGTCTTTACCGATTGTGGTTAAATATGGAACTGGAATAATCCACCCTTTGTTTTTTGCCACAGTTACTAGTTTGATAGCCGGTGGTTGCCTCTTTATGGTAACTCTTATTAAAGGAAACTGGAAAATATTATTAGATAGAAAATATCTATTTTATTTTTTAATAATTGGATTTTTTGGAATTACTCTTTCTAATATCCTTTTTTTCTACGGAGTTACATTAACCAGTGGAATTAATTCTGCTATTTTATTACAGATTGAACCATTGTATGCCCTTTTTATAGGATATATCTTTTTAAAGGAGAGAATTGGTTTAAAACAGATAATCTTTACTTTCGTGATTATTTTAGGAACCTTAACTGTATTATATCAAGGAGGTTTTAAAGTAAATTGGGGGGATGGGTTAGTTTTATTTACTCCCTTGTGCTGGCAGATAACCCATTTTCAAAGTAAAAGATTAATGGCTAACTACAAAGCTATTACCCCTTTGATAATAGCTACGGTAAGGACTTTATATGGCGGAATATTATTATTTATTATCAATTATCTCTGGGGGGTTAATCAGTTTAATAAATTAGGTGAACCTAAAATATTAATTGTTATATTTTTTCAGGGGATGGTAGGTTTTGCTTTACAGTATTTGGTATGGTATGAAGCTATAAAGAGGATAAATTTATCCAAAGCCACTACTCTGGTTTGTGTATATCCGGTTTTTTCTATTATATTAGCTTGGTTTATATTAAAAGAAATTCCTACTATAGATCATCTTATAGGTTTTGGTTTAATATTGATAGGTATAATTAGCTTATCTGGGATTAAGAGTGAACAGAGAAAAAGTTATTCTAAATAATTGAAATAGTTTAGAAATTTTTTTTCGATAAAATTAAAAAAATATATTTTTAGGAAGGTGGAGAATTTATGTTAAGAACTAATAAAGATAAATTAGTGATGATTTCTGTTCAAGGGAGAGTAAGTTATCCGGTTAGAAGTTCTGCTTATACTATTACTTATGATGGGAAGCCTGTAGTAGTACCCGGAGTGGGCGGAATAACTTACAATATTAAGGTAGGGGATAAGGCCTTCGGATGGGAAGCAGACCATGTGGAACCCGGTGTCTCTACTGTAGTAAATGAAGAAAAGAGAAATGATCCGCCTAATTATGCTTATAATACCCTGGCCTGCATAGGTAATCAGACGAAAGTTGTAAGTGGAGAGGCAAAAGGATCAAGAGGTGTAGTAACTGGACATCATGGAGGAATTGAACATGTATTAATTGATTTTGATCAAGACACTTTAGAAAAACTTTGTATTGGAGACAAGATTTTAATCAAGGCTTATGGATAGGGATTAAAATTATTAGATTATCCCGAAATAAAAGTTTTTAATTTAGATCCTTCCCTGTTAGAAAAGATGAATGTTAGGGGAATAAAAGATGGGACTATTGATGTACCAGTTGCTATCGAAATTCCAGCTAAGTTAATGGGCTCAGGATTAGGCTCGGCCAGTGTGGCTAGTGGAGACTATGACATTACCACCGCCGATAAGAAGATGGTAGAAAAATACAAATTAGATAGAATTAGATTTGGAGATATGGTAGTAATTAGTGACGCGGATAACAGTTTTGGTAGAAGCTATCGGGAAGGAGCGGTTACCATTGGAATAGTAGTACATAGTGACTGTGTTATTGCCGGCCATGGACCGGGAGTAGCTACTCTTTTAACTTCACCAAAGGGAAATATAAAATTCCATCTAGACCCCGAAGCTAATATCGCTAACTATCTAAACATTGGTAGTAAAAGAAAGTAAAAATTTAGTTTCGAATTTATTCCCACCTAAACAAATTACCATTCTAAATAATTTTTTAATAAAAGTTAAAAAATTACATCTCAAATAATTTGACATATCTAAAATCTTGTGATATTAATATATTAACGTTATCGGTAACGTTTACGGGAGGTAATATGAAATATATAACTTTAAGAATGGTAGCAGAAAAAGCAGGAGTTTCAGTAAATACCGCATCAAGAGCAATAAATAATAAGCCAGATATTAATATTAAGACTAAAAAACTGGTACTTAAAATTGCTAAAGAATTAGGATACATTCGTAATGCGGCAGCTGTGGCCTTGAGAACCAAGAAAACAGGAACAGTAGGAGTAGTAATTGAAGATAATAGAAATCCTTTTTATGCTGAGGTTTTAAATGGAATGGAAGTAGCAGCCAGAGAGAAAAATTATCATATAATTTTTGCTAATACCCAAAGAGATTACAAGAAGGAAGAAGAAGCAATAAATTTGCTGTTAGCAAAGCGAGTAGATGGATTGCTCATAGCCCCAGTTCAAGATAGAGATGATGATATAAAGAATCTAATTGAAGCAAATATCCCTTTTGTCATCGTTGGTAGAGATTTTGAAAATATCGAGGTAGATGCAGTATATAATGATGAGGTTAAAGGAGGATTTTTGGCCACAGAATATCTGATTAAAAAAGGGCATAAAAGGATAGTTTTAATAGATGGTTTCCTGTACAAGTCACCTGCTAAAGGTAGGTTAGAAGGGTATAAGAAAGCCTTGAAAAAATACGGGATATCTATAGATGAAGCTCTGGTAAGCGTTGGGGATATAGATGTAAAAGATGGATATGAAAGAACCAAGCAGATGTTGGAAAAAGATTTAGATTTTACCGCTATCTTTGCTTACAACGATATGATGGCCTTTGGTGCAATGCAGGCTATCCGGGAAAAAAGATTAAGAATACCTGAGGATATCGGATTAGTCGGTTATGATGATATCCCCTTTTGCTCTCTTATGAATCCTGCATTAACTACTATTAGACTGAAGAAACAAGAGTTAGGCATAGAAAGTGTTAAACTATTACTTTCTCGTATAAACGGTAGGCATAAAAAGCTGAAAAAAGTAATTCTGGATGTGGAACTTATCGTAAGAGAAACGTAATGATTGATATGGAATAAATTATTTGAATTATAATTTGTTATTAGTTTTTCAAGGAGGTAATTTGTGCCAGAAAAAAGACAATTCAAAAATGCAGTAATAATGAATAATATTGAAAAATGTTTTGGTAATGTCGCTGCGCTTGATGGAATAAACTTTGAAGTAGGGGCTAATGAAGTGGTGGGATTAATTGGAGATAATGGTGCTGGTAAATCAACGTTGATTAAAATTATAACTGGAGTTTTCCCTCCTACCAAAGGAGAATTGTATATTCGCGATAAGAAAATATCCCTTAAAGATTATAATGTTAAACAAGCTTATAAATTGGGGATTGAGGCAGTATATCAAGATAAATCATTAGGAGAAAAACAGGATTTATGGAGAAACTTTTTTATTGGCAGGCAAATGACCAATCGTTTGGGATTTATTAGGGTTCGTGAGGAAAAAGAAATGGCCCAAAAAATTATGTTTGATATAATTGGCTTTCGAGGGGCAGGAATTACTGCAGAATCTAAAGCTAATAAGTTGTCAGGCGGAGAGAGACAAGGAATAGCAATTGGCAGAGCAATGTACTTTGATGCAGACCTAATAGTGCTCGATGAACCGACCTCAGCTTTATCGCTTAAGGAAGTTCAGAAAGTATTAAATTTTGTAAGAAAGATAAAAGAATCCGGAAGGGCTTGTATATATATTTCTCATATTTTATCAGATGTATATGAAATTTCAGATAAATTTATAATTTTAGATCGAGGGAAAGTAGTTGCTACTATTAAAAAAAGTGAGGTAACTCTAAAAAAGCTTAGTGAATTTATGCTTAAATATGCACATGCAAAATAAGGAGAACATCAAATAATGAAACATTTAAAAGTGTCTATTGCTAAATTAGTAAAAATTGAAGGTCTAACAATTATAGGAGTATTTATTGCTTTAATGATCCTTTTCATTATGACTGCTCCTCATGTATTTACTGGTTATAGGATTTATATGTCCTTTTTACAAACAGTTCCTCCACTTTTAATCTTAGCTCTAGGCCTTACCTTTGTCATTACAGCCGGAGAAATGGATTTAAGTTTTTCAGCAATTATTGCGTTTTCTGGTTTTATATTCTGTTTCATTTTCCGTACTTTTGGAATACCCTGGCTTGCATTTACTCTTGCGCTTTTATCAGGTGCTTTGGTAGGTTATATCAATGGGTTACTTGTTGCTAAAGTTGGTGTTCCCTCTATAATGGCTACTTTAGCAGCTCAGTTTTTTTGGAATGGGTTAACTATTCTTTTATCTCGTGGTCTTTCCTGGAATATTAAGGAAATTAGACCTTATTTTATTCATACTCTATTTGTAGGAAGAATTGGAGGAATAGTACCAGCACAAAGTCTTTGGGGCGTTGGTGTGGCAGTATTTTTATGGTTTATTCTTAATAGACATACATTTGGTGAGCATATCTTGTTTATTGGTGATAATGTTGATGTAGCCAGGGTCATGGGAGTAAATGTCACCGCTACTAAGATAAAACTTTTTGTATTTATGGGGGTAATATCTGCTTTTGCTGCAATATTATTGACTTTGGAGATGATAAATTTTTGGACTACTCAAGGAGCAGGACTTCTTTTACCTACCATAGCTGCAGTTTTTATAGGTGGTACTTCTATCGCGGGAGGATACGGAACAGTTATAGGAAGTTTTTTCGGTGCCTATATTGTTGGTTCCTTAGAAGCAGGGGTAGTTGCCAGTGGAATTGGGGGATACTGGACACGTTTAGTTACTGGTCTGGTAATGGCTGCTTCTGTTAGTTTAAATATTATATTAAATAAAGAAAAAGGGGAAGGACTAAAAGAGAGAATAAAAGAATCTATTTTTATTAAAAAAGGAGGCGAGAAAAGTTCTTTATTAAAGAGAGAAAATCTAAAAAATACCTGAAAAAAGGAGGTGAATAAATAGAAAAAATTATAATTTTTTAACAAAAGAAAGCTTAGTATAAAATAGAATTAAAGGAAATACGATTTTTTCTGTTTATATTAAATGTATAAGCTTTCTAAAAATTTTAAAATATTTAAAAAATGGAGGTAAAGGTAAAATGAAAAAGTTTTTAATGATTACGATTGTATCTTTAATTACATGTGCTCTGTTACTTGGTGTAGGTTTAACTACTTTTGCAGCAGGAGAAAAAGAAGATTTATTAGGTTCAGGGATGGTAATTTACATGCAGATGGGTGGTACAGAAGGTGATCCTTCGACACTTGCTCGTACAAATGGGGCAAGAGCTGCTGCTGCGCATTTAGGTGTAAAACTTATTGAACAATATTCAGCCTGGCAACCAGAAAAAATGATCAACCAATTTAAAGAGGCTCTCGCTGCTTCACCTGATGGCATTGTTATTATGGGACATCCGGGGGAAGGTGCATTTGAATCACTGGTTGAAGAAGCAATAAGTGGAGGGATTATAGTAACCAGTGGAAATAATCCTCTTCCAAACTTACAGGTAAAATATCAAGATAAAGGATTTGGCTATGCAGGGGCGGATCTTCATGCAGGTGGCTATTTAACCGGTCAGGCAATGTTAAAACAGGGGCTTAAAACTGGAGATAAAGCTCTGGTCTATGGACTTTTCTCACAAGAAGGAAGAAGAAAAAGCGAAATGGGAATAGTAGATGCCCTTGAAGAGGCTGGATTAGTTGTAGAAAAGCTCGATATTTCTCCTGATGTAGATTCAGAGGCATCTCTTTGTATTCCGATTCTTACCGCCTACCTGGAAAGAAATCCTGATCTAAAAGCTATTGGTACTCAGCATGGTAATGTAACCTCAAATATGATGAAAGTGTTGCAGGCAGCAGGGAAAAAACCGGGTGAAGTCATTTGTGGAGGAATCGATCTTTCACCCGCAACTATTGAAGGTATTGAAAAAGGGTATATAAGTGCATCATTTGATCAGATGCTCTATCTGCAAGGATTTTTACCGGTTTTGCAGGTCGTATTAGCTAAAAAATATAATATTCCTGGTCTTGTTATTAATACAGGAGTAGGTATTGCTACCCCACAGAATATTGGGGAATTAAAAACATTAATAGAGCAAGGAATTAGGTAATATATTTTTTCGATTAGGGAGGAAAGAGTGAATAACTCTTTTCCTCCCTATATTAAAGTTCAAAAAGGCAAATCTTTTCTTTATTTTGATTTTATTTGGTATGTTTATTTTGTATCAGAGCTTCCTTTTTCCTTTATCGACCCTCGGCTTTGTAGTGATAATTATATAGCAGTTTACCAATATCTGGAACGAATTACTTTTTGCTGTTATAATTACAAGCGAACCAACAAAACAACCAATAACTGTTGCTCCGGTGAATTTAGCTGGCAGCCAAGTAGTTGAATGAGATATACAAATGGCAGGTGCCTTAATTGCTGCATTACCAACAGTAATAGTGTATATATTCTTAGGAAAATATTTTCTTAAAGGTTTATTTGCGGATTCTATTAAAGGATAACTATTATTTAAGTATATATCTCTTAATATTGAGTTAGATAATATTGT
>JBGPSO010000030.1:0-11993 GCA_041490145.1 Atribacterota bacterium | reverse complement strand
TTGACCTTGGTAGGAGTCCAAAAAGGTTATCGAGTAATCTGTGTAATGCCCGATAATATGAGTGAAGAAAGAAGAAAAATAATCCAGGCCTTTGGCGGAGAGATTATCTTTAGCCCGGCTGAAAAGAGCCTACCCGGAAGTATAAAAAAATTACGAGAGATTACCGAAGTGGAACCGGAGAAATTTTTTGTAGCCGACCAATTTGTAAATCCTCATAACCCAGAGATTCATTATCAGCAGATTGGTCCTGAAATCTGGGAGGATATGAAGGGGAAGGTAGATGTCTTTATAGCTGGGGTAGGAAGTGGAGGTACCCTGCAGGGAATCGGGAAATTTCTAAAAGAAAAAAATCCTAAAGTAAAAATAGTAGCAGTGGAACCAAAGAACTCCGCTGCTTTATTGCATCGGGAACCAGGTCTTCATCAGATTCAGGGAATCGGTGATGGTTTTGTCCCTGATGTCCTGGATATAAACCTGGTAGATATGGTCTTTACGGTTACTGATGAGGAAGCCATTGAAACCACCCGTCGGCTTTCTCAGGAAGAAGGATTATTAGTAGGCACTTCTTCCGGGGCTAATGTCTTCGCCGCTTTGCATATAGATAATGGAAAAAATCGAGTGGCCACGGTACTGCCTGATCGAGCGGAGAGATATTTTAGTACTGCCCTTCTTTGATTTTAATTAGTTTGTCAAGGACCGTCCCCTGACAAACAGTTCTCTTCCATTGCCTTTACCTCTGCGCAATTTTACCGGTTGTTGGTAGAAGGTGAGTACTCGGGAGGGAAGCCAGTCTAAAAAGCTTGCTGATTTTCTAAGAAGGTCGAAAGAGAAATTATCTTAATTTTCTGCTCCTGGTTTTTTAAATTAACCAACATTTCCTTTAAAAGGGGATCTCTGTTCGGGTCATTAATTACCTGCATTTCATCGATTACTACTAAAGAAATCTCACTTAGAAAGGAGGGATATTTTAACTTAAAGGAACTAAAAATTAATTTCAAAAAAATAGGATTTTATGATATGATATTTTATTAAATATATCATAAAGATAAAAAATAATAAATTAACTTTTCAACTAAGGAATAAAAAATGTTACTATCCACTTTTTTATTAGAAGCAGTCTTAATATCTTTATCTGGAGTGGTAGCTCCCGGACCCGTTACTGCAGTAACGGTTAGTAAAGGTACTAAATCTCCTCATGCCGGAGCAATTATTGCCCTGGGGCATGGGATAGTAGAAATTCCTTTTATGGTTTTAGTACTTTATGGTTTTGGTGAAATATTAAAAATAACTTACATTAAAGCGATAATAGGTTTACTGGGTGGTATGGTTCTCTTCAAGATGGGCTTCGACTTACTTAAGAGGATTAAACTAGCAAAAATTGATTCATCTAATGATTCACATTCTCCTCTGATGGCTGGAATTATACTTACTCTGGCCAATCCTTATTTTCTAGTCTGGATGGCCACCATTGGTTCTATTCTCATTTTTCGAGCCTACACTTTTGGACTGCTGGGTTTTATTGCCTTTATGATTCTCCATTGGTTCTGTGACTTTTTCTGGTGCTATTTTCTCTCCGCCTTATCTTTTAAAGGTGGGCAATTTTTCGGTAAAAAACTCCAACAGGGATTATTTTTTATTTGTGGAGTTTTTCTCCTATTTTTCAGCGTTAAATTTATCTTCGATGCAATAAAAATATTTTTCCCCTTTTAAAGGTCTAAACCAATTTCTTTCTAAATCTTGGTAATTCAATAAAATATCTTCTTTAAAAAGAAAGGTTTTTAAAGAAGATTATAGTAAAGTAACTATAGAAATTTTTAAAAATTATGTTTGAGATTAATTAAGAAAAAAATGAAAAGAAGTTTGTTTTCCCGAGTAGTGTTGGAAGATAGAGAAGTCCCCGTGCCGCTTGAAGACGCTGTAGCGAACATACAAGTGATTGAAACACTAGTCCATAGTGCCAAGAGTAGAAGTTGGGTTAACATCGAGACAAAAAATACTGCCTAACTAGTTCCACTCACACAGGTCATTAAATGTATTTTATCAATAGCGCGCTATTGGAGCGAATAGGAATGAGGAAAGAAGGGTATTTACGAGAAAGCGTATGGGTCAAAGACGAGTGGGCGGATGATGTGATCTATGCGATTTTCGAGAAAGAGTGGAGGTTACAAGGAAGGAAAAAAGATGAATAAAACAGAAAATAATATTAAAATAACCCATCTTATGCGTAGAGAAATACAGGCACCAATTTTTTCATCACTAATAAAAGGGTTTACTAATAAAATAGGTTACGATAATGCAATAAAAATAGTTAAACAAGTTATCAAAGAAGATGCAATTTTATCAGGAAAAACTTTAGCAGATAAATATGGAGGAAATACTATAAAGGAACTGCTAAAAATAGTAAATGAGGTATGGGTAAGTGATGATGCAATGAAAATAAATATTATTAAAGAAAATGAAGATGAATTATGCTTCAATGTTATCTCTTGTAAATATGCCCAGATGTATGAAAAATTGGGGATAAAAGAACTTGGATGTATACTTTCGTGTAGTAGAGATTTTTCGTTTATGGAGGGCTTTAATCCAGAGATAGAACTAATAAGGACAAAAACTATAATGGAAGGATATGAATGTTGTGATTTTCGATATGTGCAAAAACGAAGATATAATTAGCTCTACCTTATACCTGGCTTTACCCTCTGCCTTCGGCACATTTAGCATCGTTTGGCGAGAAACCGAAGATGGCTCTAAAATCTATCGAATTCTCCTCTCCAACAAACAGACTTCGTCAGAGGAATTTATCCAAAGGACTTTCGCTACTGCAGTTCAATCGTCAAATTCTATTACTAACCATCTTGGTAAGTCGATGCAAAGTTTTCTTACCGGACAGGCGGTCGAATTTGATCTTGACCACTTAGCCTTTGAGATGTGTTCTGAGTTTCAACGAGGAGTTTTGTTAGCCGAATACGGAATACCCAGAGGAAGGGTCAGTACCTACGGGAGGATCGGAAAGCACCTGGGGACGAAGAAAGGTGCCCGAGCAGTAGGTAGAGCATTGGCGCATAATCCCTTCCCCATAGTCATCCCCTGTCATCGAGCGATTAGGTCAGATAGCCAGCTGGGAGGATATCAAGGGGGTTTAGATATGAACCGTGCCTTGCTCGAGTTTGAAGGTCTAAAAGTTTCCGAGACCGGGAAGGTTCTCGCTCCCAGGATGTACTATTGATCTTTAAATCTGTATTTAACCATCACCTGAAGCTAACTTTGCTATACATGATAAGGGAGCGGTTATAACAATCCGATCTATTTAGAAAGGGCTTTAACTGTATTGATTAATTAAAGGAGGTAAAAGGTTATGTTAAAAAAAGAGCGTCGTGGTGGAAAAGAGCGTAGATCAGGACTAAACCGCAGGATTGGTAATGATTCGGATTATAAAGGACCTGAGCGCCGATGTGGCCGAGATAGGAGATCTGGAAAGAATCGAAGAAAGACGGTCTTAAAGACAGGGATATGCTAAGAGAAAGATTGGGACAATCTGTTTAAAGCCCTTTGACCGGTAAGTTGAAGGGCTTTTTTAATTGAATTTTTTAAAAAGAAGGCATTTAAAACTATTATCGGATATAATAAGATAAAAGAAAAGATTCTTAATTAGCAAATATTAAAAAGAGGGAAGGAAGAAAATGATTAATTACCTGAAAAGATTAAAGATTCTAATCTTTGTATGGATTATAAGCGTAGGAGCTGATCAGCTGGCTAAATACGCTGCTAAAAAATTACTTCCTTATGGTGTAATGACTAGCCTTATGGGTGATACGATAAGGTTACAGTACCTTAAAAATAAAGGGGCTTTTTTAAGTCTGGGTGCTTCTTTACCCGAAGAAACACGATTTTGGATTTTTATGGTCTGGGTATCTTTAATGTTAAATATTATGTTTTTCTATTTGATTTTATCGAAAAAACTATCTTTTTTACCAACTCTCGGTATATCCCTGATCTTCAGTGGAGCGATGAGTAACCTGATTGACCGACTGACTTATGATGGTGCGGTAATCGATTTTTTAAATATCGGAATAGGAAATTTGCGGACTGGTGTATTTAATTTAGCGGATTTTACAGTTATCTGCGGGGTTGCACTGCTCTTCTATTTTAGTCTATTTAAAGGTGGGACTGACCAATCTACCTATACCTCTAATACACCACTGGAAGAAAATTTTAGCCAGGAAGATTAAAAATAATTAAATTGAGTAATCTGAAAATATATTTAATCATTAAATAAATTAAAGCGCTTTTTTTTAATCAGTAATTGAAAATACTATAAATAAGGAGGAATGTTTTATGTCTGACCCGGTAATCCGAGTCAAAGACTTTCGTAAAACCTACGGTAATCTGGTTGCTGTGGAGGGGATTAGTTTTGAGGTGCAGCGTGGTGAAATCTTTGGCCTTCTAGGACCTAATGGTGCGGGGAAGACCAGCACACTGGAGTGTCTGGAAGGGCTGCGCATCCCCGATGGCGGATTATTACGAATTATGGACGTTGACCCTAATCGTCAGTCAGGTAAACTGCGTAACTTGATCGGGGTGCAGTTACAGACTTCTAGTCTGCCGGAGAGCATCCGCCTTGACGAGGCGATGAAATTTTTCTGTGCTTATCACGAAGTAGCTCCGCGTTATGATTTATTGGACCGTTTTGGTCTGAAAGAGAAAAAGAGAGCCCAATATCATCAGCTCTCTGCTGGTCAACAGCGGCGTCTGGGGCTAGCCTTGGCCGTAGCTCACCATCCCCAGGTACTCTTTCTGGATGAACCTACCGCTGGTCTTGATGTGGCCTCACGTATTGAGTTACATAATCTGATGCGTGAACTGCAAACTTCTGGTACTACTATTATTCTGGCTACCCATGATATGGCCGAAGCCGATGAACTGGCCAGCCGTCTGGCCATTTTACTGCGCGGTAAGATTGTGGCTACCGGTACCCCGCTGGCGCTTACTGCTACCGGTGCGGGTTTGACTAAAATCTCTGTTCGCACCAAAGACTCCAGTCTATCTGATCCCCAGCTTAGTTTTCCGGCTGTAAGTCAGCGATCAGTTAAAGAAGAATATGTGATTTATTATAGTAGAGATATCGGTCCTACTATTTCGGCAATTCTTACTTATCTTAAAGATAAAGAAGATACCCTGCTTGATTTAAGAGTAGAAAGACCATCGCTGGAAGATCGCTTTTTAGAAATCACCCATCGTGGAGGTGTAAAGTGAACGCTTTTATCCATCATTTTTCCTTTGAATTACGTAGTGGCATTCGTCATAAAACTTTACTCTTAATGAATTATCTTTTCCCTTTAGGTTTTTATTTTATGATTGGTTTACTAATGACCCAAATTAATCCTACTTTTCTGGAAACTATGCTTCCGGCGATGGTTATCTTTGCCCTCTTAGCCTCTACTATTTTAGGGATACCCGATCCTCTAGTTACGGCCCGGGAAGCCGGTATTTTTCGTAATTACAAAATTAATGGGGTTCCAGCTTTCTCTATTCTGGTTATTCCAGCTTTGACTACTATCTTACATACAGTAGCGGTAAGTATCATCATTATTATTACCGCTCCACTATTATTCAAAGCCCCTTTACCGCTTAATTGGTTTGGTTTTGTAGTGACCTTTCTGCTTACTGCTTTAACCTGCGCCGGATTTAGTGTGCTGATCGGGGTAATTTCCTCCAGTTCGCGGATTACCGTACTCTGGTCTCAGCTGATCTTTCTACCCTCCATGCTGTTAGGTGGAATGATGATCCCCTATAGTATGTTACCAAAGGCGATGGCTAAAATCTCTCAGCTCTTGCCAGCTACTCAGGCGATGAATGCCTTTCGGGGATTGGCTCAGAATCTGCCTACCGATTTTAATCCGCTGGGGTCGCTTCTTATACTTTTATCCAGTGGTTTATTGGCCTTTGCCCTGGCTCTTTATCTTTTTAACTGGGATAGGCGCAATACCAATCAACATGGACATCCTCTCTTGGCCTTACTGGTTTTACTACCCTATATCCTGGGAATACTTTTACAATAATCTAATATATAAATGATGGTGAGTTAGTACAATCACCTTGTTCTTAGTTCACTACAATAGAGATGTTTTTTAACATTTTTTATTACTTAGTAAAAAATCTAAATATCTAGGAAAGGAGGAGTGAATCTGTGAAGTCTGACCCATAGGCTCCCCCTGCTAATTGACCACCTCTGACTTGAAACTTACCACCTACAATCTGAAAAAGTAAAGAGGTCAGGCTTCACAATTTCACAAAATAGTGATAAAATAAAAAATGAAAAAAAGTGAAGATGGGTGATGAAAATGTCCAGGAAACCAAGAATACATTACATGGAAGCATTTTATCATGTAATAGTGCGGGGCAATAATCACGCATATATATTTAATAGTAGAGAAAATAAAGAAGAATATAAAAAAATAGTATCAAAATATAAGAAAAGATATAAATTCAAATTATACGCCTATTGCATAATGGATAATCATGTTCATATGTTGATAGAGGTTAGTGATGTACCCTTATCAAAGATAATGCAAGGTATACAACAAGTGTTTACCCAATGTTACAATAGAAGAAATAAAAGCACTGGACATGTGTTTGAACAAAGATACAAGTCCTATTTATGTAATAGAGATGAGTATTTATTTCAGTTAATAAGATATGTACATCAGAATCCGGTTAGGTCAAAATTAAACGATGGAATAAATTACGAATGGAGTAGTCATAAGGAGTATATAGGAAATTCAGAACTTGCAGATGTGGATTTTCCCCTAAGCATGTTTTCGGACAAAAAGAACAAAGCAATCAAGAGATATCTAGATTTTATTGGTGAGTTAGAAACAAAAGAGATTAAATCAATGGATTTTCAAGAAGATAAAACATTAGAAATCACTCAAAATATAGAAAAAAAACATAAAATAGCAAAGGAAAGAACTAATAGGGATCATTGAGGAAGTAACTAAAATAAAAATAGATGAAATAAAGGGAAACTCTAAGAACAAAAGAATATCAGATATTAGAAAAATTTATATTAAGTGTTTCAAAAAGTATACAAATTTACCAAATAAAGAGATAGCTAACCTGCTTGAAATCGGAAATTCAACGGTAACGAATGTGTTAAGTGGAAGATACGAAGAAAATGATTTCATCATCAAGGCGAGTACAGAAATCGATAATAATGTGAATTTGTGAAGCCTGACCCCGTAGGCTCGAATATAAAAAGGTAAAGAGTAGAATATAAGTAAAAACTATATAGAGGTGGTAAGATGAAATACAAGATGATCCGGGGAATATTAACCGGCCTTATTCCCATAGCGGCGTTTCTCCTTGCCCTGTTAATGGGGACAATGATGATTGCTATTCTCGGAATAAATCCCTGGGTTGCCTACCAGGCCCTGTACAACGGTGCGTTTGGGAGTATAAATGCTATAGCAGACACCATAGTCAAGGCAACTCCTTTGCTTTTCGTAGGGTTGGGAATTTGTATTGCCTTTCGTGCTGGGGTATTAAACATTGGCGGGGAAGGTCAGCTGGTAGTTGGAGCTCTCTCCGCCACTATAATTTGTCTTACCTTTCCAGATTTAGCCGGTTGGATACTGATTATCATTGCTTTGTTGGTTGGACTCTTAAGTGGAGCGATATGGGGAGGAATTGCTGGATTTCTTAAAGCTTATTTTAATGTAAACGAGATCCTGAGCACCATAATGCTGAATTATATTGCGGTTTATGGGATGAATTATCTTCTTCGTGGACCGATAATGGACCCTCTCCAGGTAAAACTTGGTTCCTTTATTCCTCAGACTGCCCGTTTACCTCAAGCAGTTGATCTGCCTCGCCTTATTCCTACTCGTCTTAATCTGGGGGCCATAATTGCCATTTTTTTTGCTATTCTGGTTTATATTTTTCTCTGGCGGACCACCATTGGCTTCCGTATCCGGATGATAGGGCAAAATATACCAGCCTCACGAGCGTCTGGAATTAATGTACCGAAGTATATGGTCCTTGCTTTTTTCTTAAGTGGAGCTTTAGTGGGATTAGGTGGAGCAATTGAAGTGCTGGGGGTCCATCACCGGATGTTCACCGATGGTTCCGCATCTGGTTTTACTGGTAGTGCGGGCTTTAATGGGATTGTGGCTGCTTTGTTTGGCCAACTTCATCCCCTGGGAACAATTCCGGCTTCCTTATTATTAGGAGCACTTCTTACTGGAGCAAATAAAATGCAAAGAGTAGTGCAAATACCTTCCGCATTGATTGGTGCTTTAAACGGTCTGATTGTACTCTTCGTAGTAGGAAGTGAATATCTACGCCGTAGTCAGGCTCGGCGGGTGGAACTGATTACCGAAGTGGGATATGATTCTAAGCATAAAAGCAAAAAGGAGGATGAATAATGGAAGCGATTATTATTGGGATTGCAAAATCTGCAATTCGTCTGGCCACACCATATCTCTACGCTTCCATTGGAGAAACACTCGGGCAGTTGAGTGGGGTCCTTAATCTTGGGGTAGATGGGGTGATGCTTATGGGAGCCTTTAGTGCCTTCTATACGGTTCTTAAGACTGGAAATCTTGGGCTGGGCTTGTTAGCTGCCGTAGTGGTTGGAGCAATATTTGGTCTTCTGATTGCTTTTGTTAATGTTACCTTAAAAGCTGAACAGGGAATTAGTGGAATTGGGTTTTACATATTCGGTCTTGGGTTAAGTAGTGTCTTATTTAGTGTGATGATAGGATCAGTACATACGGTTAATGGTTTTCCTCCCCTTCCTATCCCTTGGTTTTCTGATCTCCCGGTGGTGGGCGAAATCTTATTTCAGCAAAATATCCTGGTATACGGTGCCTTTGCCTTGATTCCTCTATCCTGGTTTTTGTTGACTAAGACTCCTTTAGGACTTAATATTCGAGCGGTAGGACAAAACCCCCAGGCTGCCGACTCATTGGGGGTTAATATTGTGCGTATTCGCTATTTCACGGTAATAGCAGGTGGAATACTGTCTGGGATTGCCGGAGCGTCTCTCTCTATTGCTCTACTCAATGTATTTCAGCAAAATTTGACTAATGGAATGGGGTTTATTGCTGTAGCACTGGTATACTTTGGAGCTTGGCGTCCTCTAAGTGTTCTTAATGGTGCACTTCTATTCAGCACTGTAAATGCTATTCAGATCTGGGTTCAGGTAAAAGGTATTAATATTCCCCCTGATTTTACCTTGATGATGCCTTATCTGGTTACCATCGTGGTGCTTACCGCAATGGCTAAACGTCGTGTACACCCACCTGCTGCATTAAATAAGCCTTTCCAGCGTGGAGAGGAATAGAAAGAGGAGGTGATTAATAATAAGATAAAGTGCTAAAAATAATAAAAGGTTTTCTATATTCTAAATTATAATATTAAAAAATAGGAGGAATAAAAAATGAAACGGAATAAAATAATAATAATACTTACTATAATAAGTATTTTTGTCTTATCTCTTGGTATCGGAGCAGGTGCGGAAGCATTCCGGGTAGCCTTAATTATGCCCAGTACGATTAATGATTTCGCCTGGAGTCAAAGTATGTATGACGCTCTGCTTACGATTCAAAAAGAGATGGGTAAGGAGAATTTTCAGTTTGTCTATTCAGAGAATATGTTTGTGGTAGCGGACGCTGCGGCTGCTATTCGAGATTATGCCAGTGAGGGTTATAATTTAGTAATTGCCCATGGTTCGCAGTATGGAGCCTCTTTAGCAGATATTGCTCCTGATTTCCCAAAGACGAGTTTTGCCTGGGGGTCAACTGCTAATGTTTTTGCTGATAAGGGAATCACTAATATATTTGCCTATGAACCTTACTCTGAGGAAGGGGGTTATGTTAATGGTGTCCTGGCCGCAAAGCTTTCCAAGAAGGATATCTTTGGAGTAATTGGTCCGATTGAGACTGGTGATGCCAAACGTTATACCGAAGGATTCAAAGCCGGTATACAAGCAGTAAAACCAAATGCTCAAGTAAACATAACCTGGATTGGTTCTTATAGTGATGTTGCCCTTGCTTCCGAAGCAGCACAAACTCATATTAATGCTGGAGCAGATGTTCTTACTGGCACAGCGCAGATGACCGTAGGAGCAATTGGAGTAGCGCGTCAGAGAGGGGCTCTCTGGTTTGGATATGATGTGGACCAATCTGCCCTGGCCCCTAAGAATGTGGTCTGTAGTGTAGATGTTGACTGGGTAGTTGCCCTTAAGCCAATGATTGACCTGATTAAAAAAGGAGAGAGGGGAGGTAAAATTTTTACTCTTAACTTAGCTAATGGTGGTCTCAAAATGGTTGTAAATCCCGAAGCACTGGTAGGCCAAACTATCGAGGATATAGTTAAAGGAAATATTCAGGTCAAGGTAGAGAAGTAAAGATAGATTCAGAGTGCCCTACAGAGCTCTGGTCTTCATTTAGATATGATAAAAAATAGTTCTAAAATAATTAATTTGATCAAGGTCGAAACAGTAGAGATGAGAGGAATAGTGAAGCAGTTCCCGGGTGTTCTGGCCAATGACCACATTAACTTTGATGTCCATATAGGGGAAGTTCATACTCTCCTGGGTGAAAATGGAGCTGGGAAAAGTACTCTAATGAAAATTCTTTATGGTATATATCACCAGGATGAAGGTGAAGTTTACGTTAATGGAAAATTGGTTAATATACGTTCTCCGCTGGATGCAATTCGACTGGGGATTGGAATGGTCCACCAGCATTTTATGCTGGTCCCTACTCTTACTGTAGCAGAAAATGTAGCTTTAGGACTTCCTTCCTCACGAAAGTTTCTTCTTGATCTGGATATGGTCACTGAACGTATTAAAGAGCTAGTCAAAATAAATGGTCTCTATGTTGATCCAGAGGCAAAAGTATGGCAACTCTCTGTAGGAGAGCAACAACGAGTGGAAGTATTGAAAGTCTTATATCGCGGAGCTTCTCTCCTTATCTTGGATGAACCGACTGCTGTTCTTACTCCGCAGGAGGTGGAAGAACTCTTCCATGTCTTGCGGAGTATGATAAAGAGGGGATATACTATTATTTTTATCAGTCATAAACTTCGTGAAGTTCTATCTTTAAGTAATCGTATAACCATACTGCGTGATGGTAATGTAGTAAAGACTCTTCCTGCCGTGGAAGCAACTCAAGAGAAACTTGCCCGCCTTATGGTGGGGAGAGAAGTTCTTTTGCAAGTTGAACATCCTTCAGTAAAACTTGGGAAAGTAGCTCTTACTTTAGAAGGAATTTGGGTTCAAGGAGATGAAGGACTTCCTGCCCTGCGGGGAATTGATTTGGAAGTGCACTCTGGTGAAATTCTTGGCATTGCCGGGGTTTCCGGAAATGGTCAAAGTGAACTTGCAGAAGTTATCGCCGGTCTACGAAAACCTACCCAAGGGAAAGTATTTATAAAAGGAATTAATGTTACTAATTGGAATCCTTCTCAGCTTCTTGAGCGCGGTCTTTCTTATATTCCTGAAGAACGGATGCGGGACGGTGTAGTTCAGGAATTTAATATAGAAGAAAACCTGATTCTTAAAGATCATATTCACCCACCTTATACTAAGGGAATATTTATGAATTTCAATAAAATTGGTCAGGAAAGCGAACGTCTAATCGAGAATTTTGATATCAGGACTCCTTCTCGCTATACTTCTTTAAAAAGCCTTTCCGGTGGAAATATTCAAAAACTAATTTTAGCGCGAGAACTCTCTCGAAAACCAAGTGTTCTAGTAGCTGCTCAACCAACCCGCGGATTAGACATTAGTGCTACAGAATATGTTCATCGGCAATTGATTGAACAAAGTATAAAATTAAAAACCGCAACACTTCTGATTTCTGATGACCTGGATGAAATTTTATCACTTGCTGATCGGATTGCAGTTATTTACGAGGGTGAGATTATGGGAGTAGTGAAGCGAAATGAAGTTAGTGTTGAGGAATTGGGTATGATGATGGGAGGGGTAC
>JBGPSO010000029.1:0-12099 GCA_041490145.1 Atribacterota bacterium | reverse complement strand
GAGTATTAATCCAGAAGGTGTCAAGGGGATGAATTTAGAACAAAAGGCTCAATATTTGAAAGATATTATCGGAGCTATTTTTGATTATTCTCTGGAAGGCAAAGGACAAGGGTTAGGTTATGTTTACTTTAATGTATTTTCCTCAAAACAGTTATTAGATGTAGCTGAACATCCCGAAAAGTATCCTTATCCGGTTATAGTAAGAATTCACGGCCAATATGGTGATGCTCGAAAATTATCTTCTGATATTTTAAAAAAGGATATTATTCCTCGTTTAGATCCGGGGTCAGTTTCTTTTTAAGAAATATCTTGTTATCTTTTATTCATAGGGGTTTTCTGGGACATTTAAATATAATAAGAGAAAATTGGGGCAATTTTCGGAGGAATATTTAAGGGAGAAAAGAGAGGAAGAGCAAAAAGAAGAAGAGGAAAAAGGGAATATATTAAAATAAAGCTGCAAGAAGAGAAAAATAAAAAGAGGCAGGAAGAGATAAGAAGAGAAACAGAAAACAGGCTACCTGATTTTTGGAAAGTACGGTTAAATAAGAATAAAATTAAAGGGAAAACTTCAAAAATGCTCGAGGTTGTCTTAGAAGAAAAGAGAAGAGAAATAATAAAAGAGTGGATTAATTCTGGAAGGATTAAAGTGTGACAAAGAACCATCACCTATCATATTTTTTAATTATTACAACTCGGAAAAAATTTCCCTTATCAGACAATAATTGCTTATTAAGAATTAAATCATCCAAATTTTAATAAGGAGTTTTTATATGGACATAAAAAAGATTCTCGTTATCTTTCTATTAATTGTAATATATAGCATCTTATTCTGGCCTACATTAAATATATATACACATACATATTCTAATATTTTAGTAAAAATAAATAGAATTACAGGAGAAGCGTATTATTTTCCTGGAGATAAGTGGCGCAAAATAAATTATGAGAAAAGTAGTACAGAAAATATCAAATACGAGCCAATAGAGCTTGAAACAGAAACAGATTATGGTAGCGTTAAAATACTTAAATAGTAAGAAAAAGTATATACCTGATGACAAAGAAAGTATATATGATCCTAAATGTTTAATACCAAAAGAAGGTGACAAAAATAATTAAATTTACGAAAATTATCTTAATAATAATGAATAAATAATATAAGAAAAGACATTATGATTTTTATAAGAGTATTTAGGGGGTTAGTATGGGTTTTTTTCAAATTTTTTTTAGATCGTCAACAGATATAGAACGAAAACTTGAAGAGATATATGTGTCTAATTTTCAAAGGACCATGGGAATGTCTTTATCTCAGGCAAAAAAGTTTTTTCAGGATTTGTTTCAATTAGCTAAAGAGGAATCATTAAAGGGAAATACTAAAAATTTTCCTCAAAACTATGGCGATCTTTTACTAGAGGCAGAATCAATTGATGAGAAAACCAAAGAAATGTTAGCAAAAAAGAGAAAAGAGGGCGTACAAGATAAAGATATTAGATGGTGGTGGAATATGCATGATTATGAACGGTGGATGATGATAAAAGTTGATGAAAATAGCAGGATGGTGCTTTTTCTTGATGAAATAAAGAAGAGTAATGCTGATAATTTAGATAAAGCTCAGGAAGAGGCTGCAAAAAAAGTAAGGAAGTTTTTTCCAATATATGGAGACCTAGATGATACTACGCATACAAAAGTAAATGATCGACCTCTTCCTTATGAATTAAAGGATAGGATAAACATTTATATGGAAAAATGCAAAGAGAAAGATATTGATAAGTTTAAAGAAGATATTGAAAATTCATCAACCTTTAACGCTTTAATTAGAAATGAATTAAGAAAAGGTAATTTATAAATTATTAATAGCAGTTTATCAGGTAGTAGACAGTAGAACCATTTAAAGAAACAACTCTTTTTACATATTAAGAATTTTCTACAAATATAGCCACATAAAAGCACATTAATATTTATTTTAAATTGCATAACCTATCTAATATAACATGCATTTTATTCTGATATGAAATAAATATTATCCAAATATTTATTGTTTAAAAATAAAATAAGGAAATATTGTGAGGTAGAGGTAAGAAGAGTATAGTAGAATAAATAAAAAATAACAAATTCATTGATAATATGGGGAATTTATAGATGCCAACATTGCCATACATCGATAAAGAAAAAAAGACAATAGAATCTCCTCATGTAGTTCTTGTAGGAGCAGGAGCATCAAAGGCTGCTTTTCCTAACGGTGATGCACATGGAATAAAATTACCATTGATGAATGAGCTAACAGATGTACTTGATTTGAAAAATATTATTTTAAAATATGGTTATTTAGGTAACACTGAAAATTTTGAAGCTTTTTACTCTGAGATATTTGACAAACCCCAATATGGAGATCTTGTGAACGAAATACAAAAAAGAGTTCGTGAATATTTCGTAACCTTAGAAATTCCAGATATGGTGACAATATATGATTACTTAATACTATCTTTACGAGAAAAGGATATTATTGCATCATTTAATTGGGATCCCTTATTACTGAAAGCGTATTTAAGAAATATAAAAGTAAAATCACTCCCTATGTTGGTATTTTTACATGGAAATGTTTATCAGGGTGTTTGCCTTACTGATCATCAGCTCGGATACTTTGGATCACTTTGTATAAAATGTCATAAGCCTCTTCACTCTGTTCAACTGCTATATCCAATTCTAAAAAAGGATTATAATAAAGATCCAGTAATAAAGGATCAATGGGATCGCTTAACAGATAAATTAGAAGATTGTTATTTCCTCACAATATTTGGTTACAGTGCTCCTAAAACAGACTACGAAGCTCGAAAACTAATGAAAAAAGCTTGGTCAAATAATAAAACAGTTGAATTATCTCAAATTGAAATAATAGATATTAAAAACAGTGAAGAGTTAAGAAAAAACTGGTCTGAATTTACTATTCGAAATCATTATGGAGTATATAATAAGTTTGAAAAATCATGGTTATGGTATTTCCCCAGACAAACCTGTGAGGCACTTTTTGATGCAACAATGCAGAATGATCCACGTAAACCAACGCCATTTCCAAAAACAGATTCCCTGGAAGAATTGCATAAGTTTATTAATGAATTAAAGATAGAAGCGTTACATATCTAAATCCATACGATGCCCGTATTGTCAGAAGAATCGTCCCTCTGACACGTCGAAGAAAAGAGGAGAGAAATAGTAAAAGAGGGAATTGATTCCGGAAGGGCTAAAGGAAAGAGGTATTTAAAATGAAAAATGATAACCTATATGAATTTAAATGTCCTTTATGTGGTGAGACTGTTTCTGTAGAGGTATTTTCACCTTCTCAAGGAAGGTTAACCGGTTACTGCCAGAATTGTAATAAGGAAACAGCTATAAATCTGCAGGACTTTGCAGAAATGAAAAACGATAATATAACGGAAAAACAGTTACCCACTTATTTATTATACCTTAAAAAACTTTTAAAATGGGGACTAACTTGTCTTGTTATAGTTATCCTTATGGTAATATGGATGTTAATAACTCGTTGGGACATTGATATATTTGAAAGTTGGGTTCGGTGATCCGAAATAAATTACTAGGAGAATAAAAAATAAAATCATCGGCAGAAAGCTAATTAGAAAAATATGGTAGGGGAGGTTTTAATATGAAACCTTATAATTTGAGTGAGTGCCGTAAGACACGAATCTTTTATACTGTGTTATACGCCACTTTGGTGATCTTTACTTATAATTAATAAAAAGTAACTCTTGAACAGGAACATAAACCCTTCCTTCTTCGGCAGCAAGTCTTGCCTTTAAACGTATCATTTGGTCAAGTGGCATTCCACCCTCAAGAATAAAAGACAAATCTTGACCTGTCACTGCAATTAAATTTGTAGGACGCCCTTTAGAAAATGCCTCTAATCCTTCTTGCGTAAAACCTGAATAACTTATGAAAATACCTCTGGACCAAGTTGCCTTGCCGCCCACTTTACCATGCAATGCAAGTAAGTCAGCAATCCCAACAAGAGCATTTTGCCATTTTGCCTCAATCAAGTAAATGTTTCCTTCAAATTCGATACTACCATCGATTTGTTCACCAACCAAACGGAATGGAGGGCGTGCCTTCATATCAAAAGTGTTGAAGAGTGCATTTAGAAATTTTTCAAAAGCATAGCCTCTCTCTTGGGGTGCTAACTTATCCAGATTAAGGAGTTTATTCAAAAGTAGAGGCAAAGTATTTTTCAGGGTCTCTTTTTTAGCTGTAGCAGCCTCATCTTCTTCAGGTTTAATGGATGGTAAACTTCGGAGAAAGTTTGGATTCCATAACTCAGGGATTTTGAAACCAAACTTAATAATAAATTCATTTAGCTGCTCAATTTCCTCTTTTGTAATAGGATTAGATCTTCCTCGGTACTTCAATCCACGGGTTACAATATTGATCATTAAAGGGCAAAATTTATTCTTTGCTTGTGAGAGGGTTCCTTCTATAAGGGCTGCAATTGCAGGTTGTTTGCTTCCTCCAGTCCAAAATCTCTCTAAGCCTAAATCACTGGCAATTCCTGCAAATGAAATAGACCGATCGGCATATGGATGTGGATTCCCAGGTAAGAATGGGTATAGAAAGTCAGCCATTTCTGATATAGTTTGTATCTCAATAAGGCTAAGATTCATAATTACACTCTCATTAGTTCATTTATACTACAGTGGCGTATAACGTTCCCAGTATATACAATGTTCGCCGATAGGCGAATGTCCCGAAGGGCAAGGGCATAAGCCCGTAGCGTATATGCTGTATTATCTGCCGTACCAATTAAATTTTACTTTCCCATAATCGCCGATAAATAAGCGGTTGTGGGAACAGCAGTAAGATTTTGCATTTCCAAAAAAGATTGTCCGGAATTATACGCAGATTGCATGTTCTTCAATGATCGATTCAGAACATCTATACAATCGTCATCAATCTCTTTAAGTATCGATTGAAGTAAGACCATTACAGAAAAAACCATGTGCTGAGCATAAACATTCAGAGGAATATCTGTTGTAATATGCCGCTGGGTTGTATTTACAAAAAATAAAGTGGCGATAATCCGCCTTGGAACATTATGCGGTTTTGAAGAAACAATCCTCGCTACATTAGAAATATCTGCAACATCCAGTATGTTAATATCTTTTTTAATTCCTACGGTAAGAACTCTATCCATCATTTTCTTTAAAATCGTGGCGGATTGAGCCATTTCAGGATCTGATGGATCAAAATTGAATAGCATTTTTGCATAATAGTGAAGCACTAAACGAACAAACTCCGGCAATTGTAATTGTGGGTGATGCTTAGAAAAAGTTACAAAATAATTGTAATCTTCATCAGTCACAATAGTCGCACTAATCAGCTTGGTCAAATTGGGCTCAAGCCCCAACAATCTTTTTAGAAATCCCATGAAAACCTCCTTTTAGCAGCATGGCACATAACTTAAAATAATCGAATTGCTTCGTTCATGCACGACTCCAGGTGAAGTTTCGAAAAGTAACCACTAATTTCCCTTGTAGTATTCTTTATAGATTCTTAGCTTATTATAAACTTATTTTATTAATTCTACAAATAGTAATTTTATATAGGTAGGCAAGGGGGTCCCTCTTGTATCGGGGAGGATCCCTTTTTAGTTTTATAAAATAAGGATTAATTCTAAGGAAATCAAAAAAAAATATACCTTTATTTACGTAAATCAAAGGGGATGCTTAAAAATGACTAATATAGTCAAGTATGGTAAAATATTACATAGAAGGCTTAGCTTTGCTTGATTAAAAGTCCACAAAAAAGGAGGTAAAAAATCATGGTAGATGTTATAACCGTGTATGAGTTTGAGTGCCCCTGTTGTAAAAGGGTTATGTTGTCTCCGGACCTTTTGGCCAGGTTGGATCATTATTAAAAAATATTCCTAACAAAAGAACTTTTAAAATTATATAGTGTGGACGAAGTTGCAGAGATGTTGAAAAGTACAAATCTCATAATCTTGTTAAATAAAAATATAGAATAAAACAGAATAATATATCCTGTTTGGAATTAAGAGATATTTACTTTAATCCCTTTACTTTTCATTATCTTAGCCAGGGCTGTCATCTTTCGGTTAGAAGGAGGTATGAGATGTAGCAAAGGATAGTCTTTTCCTAAAGCTCTCCATTTATAGATTCCGTGTCTTCCATACTTTAACAGTTCTACCTTGAGTCCGTCTTTCATGGGAGAAAGAAAATTGGTAATTTCTTGAAAGTTCTCTTCTGAATCATTATATCCCGGGACAACAGGAATTACTATCCTTAAATCTTTTCCAGCTTCATAAGTTTTTCTGATATTATACCATACTTGTTTATTATCTTTTTCAACCAATTTCTGGTGTATTTCTGCATTCATATGTTTTATATCACAAAAAACTAAATCCAGATAAGGGAGGGAGTCAATAAATTGAGGGGATGAACCATTGGTTTCCACTGCAGTAGGAAAATTAAAATATTTAAGACCTTTAAGAAGTTCAAAATAGAAATTCCATTGGGCGGTGGGTTCTCCTCCAGACAAGGTTACACCATAATGGTGATTGTCTTTTAAGAATCTTTGGTAAGGTAAGATTTCGCGAATAACCTCTTTTACCGTAATTTCTTGACCAATGATTTCTTTAGAGCCATCATCGTAAATTAATTCGGTCTTTCCAAAGGGTATGCTTTCTGGGCTACCACACCAGGTGCAATGGAAGTTACAGCCCTTAAAATAGATGATACTTCTCCATCCCGGTCCCTCTTTGGTTACCCCAGGTTTTATATTTATAATAATGCCTTTAGCATCTTCTTTATATTTATTCATAAAAACTACCTTGTATTTAATTATCTTAATTTTAATATAATTTTTTTCTTTTTTCAAAAGATTTTTATATTTTACTTTTAATAAAAGAGGATTTTTTAAAATTTTATAGAATTATACTCTATAAGTTAAATATCCTTCTCTTTAAGATTTTTATAAAAAATTGAACCAAGAAGAGGTAAATTAAATGAGTGAAGTTTTAAGTTTTGGTATGGTAGGTGGTGGAGTTGGGTCTTTAATCGGTGAAGTGCATCGTAAAGCAGCTGCCTTTGACCGAAAAGCGAAATTAGTTGCCGGATGTTTTTCCAGGAACTATGATAATACTTTATCTACGGGTAAAAATTTAGGTTTAGAGGTTAGACGACTCTATGAAAATTTTAACGAAATGGCTGAGAGAGAGGGGGCAAGGGAAGATAAAATTGATTTTGTTACCATTGTGACCCCGAATAATTTACATTTTGAGATAGCCAAAGCTTTTTTAGAAAAAGGTATTAATGTAATTTGCGATAAGCCTTTGACCCTGAAAGTCGAAGAAGCTGAAGAATTAGCTAATTTAGCTAAAAAAAGAGATTTACTTAGTTGTGTAACTTATACTTATACCGGTTATCCTATGGTAAAACATGCTCGAGAAATAATTAACCAAGGTGAGATCGGGAAGATTCGAATGGTAATGGGAGAATATCTCCAGGAATGGCTGGCTAGGCCGGTAGAAAAAAAGGGAAATAGACAAGCATCCTGGAGGACTGACCCCAAATATTCCGGAAAGTCTAATTGTGTAGCAGACATTGGAAGCCATATTGAAAATATTATCTCTTATGTAACTGATTTGGAAATCGATTCTCTTTGTGCCAATTTGGATACTTTTGTTAAGGGTAGGGCACTCGATGATAATGCAGAAATTTTAATTAAATATACCAGTGGAGCTCGGGGAATTTACTGGTGTTCCCAACTGGCTATCGGGCACAATAATGGTTTAAAGATTCGTATTTTGGGAGAGAAAGGCTCTGTTGAATGGGAGCAAGAAAATCCCGATTATTTGAAAGTTGCTTTTTATGGTCGGCCAGTTCAGATTTTATCTCGGGGAAGAGATGATTTATACCCTCTGGCTTCGAGAGTTTCCCGACTTCCTGGGGGTCATCCCGAAGGGTTATATGAAGCTTTTGCGAATATCTACTCTAATTTTTCTGATGCTTTAGTAGCTAAAAAGGCAGGAAATATTTGCCAAAAAGAAACTGATTTCCCTACTTTTGAAGATGGAGCAAGGGGAGTCAAATTTATTAATCTGTGTGTGGAAAGCTCACAAAGAGGAGCCAGCTGGATATCAGTAAAGCAACCTAATTAACGAATCAGGGGATAGATTCTCTAATTCAAAATAACTTATTAAAAATATTCCTTTTAACTAGTGCTCTATTAACTAAGGTAAGTATGGTTTTGAGATTGCTTCGCTAACGCTCGTAATGACAAAACGCTGAGTGTCATTGCGAGGAGCAAAGCGACGAAGCAATCTCAAGAAATATAACATACTTTATTTAACATAGCACCAGTATAAAATTTGCTTTAATAGTTTTAATTGATTAAAATAATAAAAAACTTATTTTTAATTATTGGAAAGGACAGGTAAATATGGTGGATAGAGCAAAAGTTTATTTCGCAGATTTAAGGACGAAACCAGGAAAGAATTTGCTAGATAAATTAAAAAAAATAGTTTTAGAGGCTGGGATTAAAGAGATTGATTTTAAAGGGCAGTTAGTAGCTCTAAAAATTCATTTCGGAGAACCTGGTAATCTTTCTTATATCAGGTCTAATTATGTAGCTTGTATCGTGAAATTGATTGAAGAGTTAGGTGGAAAGCCCTTTTTAACTGACGCTAATACTCTTTATTCAGGGAAAAGGGCGAACGCAGTAGACCATTTAAATACTGCTATGGAGAATGGGTTTAATCGTATTGCGGTCGGGTGCGATGTCATTATTGCTGATGGTTTAAAGGGGACTGAATATCGGGAGATCTTAATCAATAAAAAACATTGTACAGCACCTAAGATAGCTACAGCAATTGCTGATGCCGATATTATTATTTCTTTAACCCATTTTAAGGGTCATGAAATGACCGGTTTTGGAGGTACCTTGAAAAATTTAGGTATGGGCAGTGGCTCTCGAGCGGGTAAAATGGAGATGCATTCTAGCTCAAAACCCAAAATCAATCTTAAGAATTGTATCGGCTGTGGTCAGTGTATTACACACTGTTCCCAGAGTGCCATTCATTTTAATGAAAATAAAAAAGCAGAAATTGATTATCAAAAATGTATCGGTTGTGGTCAGTGCGTAGCGGTATGTCAGTATAGTGCTGCAATAGTAGGCTCTGATGAATCGACAGGAAATACCCAGGAAAAAATTATGGAGTATGCTTATGCAGTATTAAAAGACAAACCCCATTTTCACCTCAGTTTTATTATGAATGTTTCTCCTTATTGTGATTGTTGGAATTACAATGATATGGCTATAGTGCCAGATATTGGGATGGCGGCCTCTTTTGATCCTGTGGCTCTGGATAGAGCCTGTGTAGACCTGGTAAATAAAGCTCCTGTGATTAAGGGATGCATTCTGGAGGAGAAAGGTTTTCATACTGGAGAAGATAAGTTTAGCCGAGTCCATCTAAATACTGACTGGAAGATAGGCTTAAATTATGCAGAAAAGATAGGATTAGGTTCCCAGAATTATGAATTAATAGTTGTTGTTTAATGAAACAGGGGAAACAGGGGGAAACAGGGGACGGTTCTCTGTTTCATATTATTGAAAGAGTGTCAAATGGCCGTCTTATGACACTAAAAATGATAAAAAATGAATGAAAAAGAAATTAAAGAGATAATTGAAAAGACAGAATCCTTTGTAAAAGAAACCTTTCAACAGGAAGGTACTGGGCATGACTGGTGGCATACTCATCGAGTGAGGAATTTAGCTAAGCGGATTGCCCGGGAGGAAGGAGCAGATATTTTTATAGTAGAATTAGCTGCCCTTTTACATGATATCGGTGACTATAAGTTCTTCCAGGGTAATGAAGAAGCTGGGGTAGCTAAGGTAAGGGAATGGCTTTCTTCTTTGGAGATTTCTCCTTTACTTACTGATAAGGTTGCGGAAATTACTTCCCGGACATCTTTTATGCATACTTTGCTCTCAGACAAAGAAGGTAACAAAAAAAATTCTTCCGCTTTAACCAAAGAACTGATGGCAGTGGCTGATGCCGACCGTCTGGATGCTATGGGAGCAATAGGCATTGCCCGGGCTTTTACCTATGGAGGATTTTTTAAAAGGCCCATTTATGATCCAGCTATCAAGCCAAATAAATTTATAACTAAAGAAGAATATAAAACTACTGAGGCTCCCTCCATTAATCATTTCTATGAAAAATTATTAAAATTAAAGAACCTGATGTATACTAATTTAGGTCGAAAAATAGCTAAAAAGAGACACCGTTTTTTAAAACTTTATTTAAAAGAGTTTTTTAGAGAATGGAAAGGAAAAAGGTAAAAAAAGGTGCCAGGCACCTTTTTTTACCTTTATTAGGATTAGGAGATAAGTATGTATAAGAATTTTAATGGAACACTAGTCATCTTGATAAGGCACGGAGAATGTGAAGGAAATATTAAGGGGATATTTAGAGGTAGGACCGACTTTCCTTTAAATGAAAGAGGGCTTATTCAAGCTCAGGATTTAGCTCGGGAATTGAAAAATTTTCTTATTAAACATATTTATACCAGTCCACTTTCCCGAGCCAGACAGACCGCAGAGGTAATTAGCCACCAATGCGGAGTAGAAATCAAGATAGAAGAGCAATTTAATAATATCGAATTGGGGAGCTGGGAAGGACATTATAAGAAAGAAATTGAAGAACAATATCCTGAGGAATGGAAGCTCTGGGTGGGTAATCCCGAGAAACTTCAAGTAGAGGATATGGAGACTCTTTATGAGGTACAGAAGAGGGCTAAGACCTGTCTGGATAAGTTAGTTTCTAAGCATAAAGGAGAGACTTTAGCCGTAGTTTCTCACCGGGCAGTGCTCAAGCCTCTTATAGCTGCCTGCCTGAATATTGCCTCACCCTATTTTTTGGAGGATTCATTTAGATACTGCTTCTTACAGTCTTTTGTCTCATAAAGAGGGAAGGGGGTATTGTTTAGTCCAACTGAATCAAACTAAACATTTAAAAGAGTATGTTACTGAATGGATTTAAAAATAATACAGGTAGGCAAAAATGCCGCTTATATGTTGCCTATATTATAATCAGCGATAAGAAAAAAATATAAAATAATTAGTAAAATTAGTCAAAAGGGAGGAATTTACCAATGACTCTTTACTCCCATTCTCGGCTGGGAATGTTTGAGAATTGCCCTTTACAATACAAATTTAATTATATAGATAAAATCAAGCGCGATGAGGAAAGTATAGAGGCTTTTGTTGGTTCACGTTTTCATGAAGTAATGGAAAAATTATACCAAGACCTCCGATTCCGAGTATATACTCTAGAAGAATTACTCAGTTATTATGAAGACCAATGGTCAAAAAATTATCATGAAAATATTTTGATTATCAGAAAAGAAAGAACAGCAGATGATTATAAAAATTTAGGCCGGAAATGCATTGAGGATTATTATAGAAGATATCACCCTTTTAACCAGAAAAGGGTTTTGGCTATTGAAAAGAGAATTGTTATCGATCTTCAGGGAGATGAAAAATATTTAGTGCAAGGTTATATTGATCGCATAGACCAGAAAGATGACGGAACTTATGAGATTCATGATTATAAAACTTCCGGGAGTTTACCCGAACAAAGTTATTTAGATCAGGACAGACAATTGGCCCTTTATCAGATAGGAATTAAAAATATCTGGAAGGATGTAGAGCAGGTAAATCTTATTTGGCATTATGTTACCTTTGATAAAGAGATGTCTTCTACCCGCACTAAAGAAGAACTTGAAACCTTAGAAGAGAACACCGTTGCCTTAATTAACGAGATTGAAAATACCGAAGAATTTCTTCCTAAAGAGAGTGCTCTTTGCAACTGGTGTGCTTATCCCGACTTATGTCCTAAACAGAAACACAGTTATAGTGTGAATAAATTATCAGTCAATAAATATTTAGATGATGACGGAGTAAAATTAGTCAATACTTATGCCCAATTAGATTTTCAAAAGAAAGAGTATAATGAAAAGATTAAAGAAATAGAGAATGAGTTGGATGAGATAAAAGAGGCAGTAATTAAATATGCTG
>JBGPSO010000028.1:0-12266 GCA_041490145.1 Atribacterota bacterium | reverse complement strand
TAAAATCTCTGCCAATTTAAAATCTACTTCACTATCTATATCGATTGAGCGCTCTGGTGGCATGATAAATGCTATAGTATCCTCGGATACAAATGATTTCTTTTTTAACAAATAATTAGCTTTAGCAACATAAATTGCACCATTTAAAACATAGGCTTTAGGTATTTCTTGTCTATATGTAAGCTCTTCTTCTTTGTCTAGCAACGGCACCATTTGATCTTTATCATCTAAACTATACATCCAATATGGGCTTTTATCCGGTTCTGTTACTGACACACATGCATTTACATTATTATAAATGCATTTTTCAATACATCCATCTATATCTTCAACAGCACGCAAAGGTGATGTTGGTTGCAATAATACCACATAGTCATAATTCGGCAGTTTTTTTATGGCATCAAGAACAGGTTCTATACCGGGTGTATTGTCTTGTGCCAATTCAACCGGTCTTTTAAATGGCACTTCACAACCATACTCTTTAGCTATTCTGATTATCTCATCATCTTCAGATGATAGAATCAATCTATCAATATATTTAGATTTTTTTGCTTCTTCAATTGTCCAAGCAATCAAAGGTTTACCTAATAACGGTATAATATTTTTTCTTGGAAGTCCCTTGCTCCCCCCTCTTGCTGGAATTAATCCTAAAATAGTTTTTCCGTTGTACACTTTTTACCTCTATTCATCTTTATTATATAAGTCTTAATTTTGTAACTAATTTCTATTATTTAAATTAATAACTCATTACCCAATAATATAATAATATGCAATTATCTTATTCGCTCTATTTCTCCATATATTCTATCGCCTTTTTATATTCATCCCATTCACCTATATCAAACCAGGAACAATTTGCTGGATAGACCTGTACCTTAAATCCTCTTTTTTTGGCTAATAACAATAAATCGGGCATATCTGTTATTTTATTTCTTGGGATCAAATCAATAATATCAGGCTCTAAAATATATATTCCAGAGTTGATAATAAAATGATAATCTGGTTTTTCTGTAATTTCTTCCAAATCCGCATTTTGCATTTTTAAAACTCCGTAAGGAATCTTTATATGACGGATTACTCCAAGAACCGTAATCTGATTTTCGCTCTCTCTATGATAGTTTAATAGTGTATCAAAATTTACATCAATAATCACATCACAATTAGAGACAATAAATGTATTATCCAATTTATTTTTTATCAAAGATAATGCGCCTATTGTGCCTAAAAAAATCTCTTCTTGAATATATCTAATTTGATAATCATTAGGATTTTCCGAAAAATACATTTTAATCATTTCTGCTTTATAATTTAGAGAGATTATAAACTTATCAAATCCATACTTTTTAAAATTATCCATAATAATCTCTATAATTGGTTTTTCTCCTATCGGAATCAAAGGCTTAGGTAGAATCTTGGTAAAAGGATCAAGTCTTGCCCCTTTCCCTCCCGCCATGATTACTACAGAATTATCTTTTTTAGAATACTTAATTTCTCCGTTTTTCAAAAAATCTTTCCATAGATAAATACCAATTACTTTATTTTTGTCATCAATAACCGGAATATGTCTTATCTCGTGCTTTTTCATTAATTGTAGAGCCTCATTTTTATCACTTGAATTATTTATAACAATAGGATTTTTAGTCATCATTAAACTTATTGGTGCATCAAAACTAATGCCTTTTATAATTGCTCTTCTCATATCTCCATCCGTTACAATTCCTAAAATCTTCTCTTCCTCATCAACTACAATTAATCCCTGCAAAGCAATTTTATCCATTTGTTTTAATGCTTCTTTTAAGGAAAGGTCAGGTTTTACAAATAATTTTTTACATCGTTCAGATATCATTTAAAATTCTCCCACCTAAAAGGTTCATCTTGACTAATATTATTTATAATTCTCATTCCAATAACTATTTCTTTAAATTTTGGCAGTATCCCTGTGCCAGGTCTTTTTATTATTATATCTGATTCTTTTATTATTTCTCCTGCTCTAATATCCCTGGTAGTAATAAGACTTCTTCTAGCCACTTTCATTATTTCAATTTCACTTTTATTAGGTTTCTTTATTCCATCACCTAAAGCTTTTTCGATATTTCTTATCGCCTTTATCATTTCTTTTAACTCACCAGGTTCTAGTGATGCCCTGTGGTCAGGACCAGTTAATTTTTTATCTAAGGTAAAATGCTTTTCAATTAATTTTGCCCCCATAGCCACAGCAGCAATGGGAACTTCTATCCCTAAAGTATGGTCAGAATAACCTATTGGTAATTTAAACGCAGCTGCTAAAGTTTGCATTGCTTTTAAATTAACTTCTTCATAAGGAGTGGGATAATTAGTGGTACAGTGTAATAATGATATCTGCGCTTCCGAATTAACCGACCTAATAGTATCTATCGCTTCCTCTATCTCTCCTAAATTTGCCATCCCAGTTGACATTATTATGTGTTTATTTTTAGCTGCAATATGTTTTAAATAAGGATAATTTATTATTTCACCTGAGGGTATCTTATATATATCTATTAAATTATAAAGAAAATCGATACTCTGATGATCAAAAGGCGTAGATAAAAACATAATTCCCTTTTTATCACAGTATATTTTTAATTTTACAAAATCATCAAAGGAAAGTTCCAGCTTCTTAATCATCTCTAATTGAGATTCATCTGAGCTGGTAGCCTTTTTCTGATATTCCGCTTTATCGGCTACTCTTGAAACAACATTTTCCGCTTTAAATGTCTGGAATTTTATTGCATCTGCCCCAGCTTCTTTGGCTACATCAACAAGCTCGTAAGCTAAATCTAATCTACCATTATGATTTATTCCCGCTTCTGCAATTATAAAAACTTTAGAAGTATCTATGCCATTCATTTTTTTTAACCTCAAAATACAGTTTCTTTTTTAAAAGTTTTTCTTTAGGAATTCTAATTATTTCATTCATTGCTTCAACTACATATTTAGTTGCCTCGCCATTTCCATAAGGATTTTTTATATTTTTTATTTTTGTTAAAAATTCTGTATCATACAGGGCTTTTTCTAACCCCTTATAAATTTCATTAATTGAATAACCTGTTTGAATAACGCTTTCGGGCTGCAATCTTCCTTCCTGTCTATTCCCAATGTTCACTGTAGGAATCAAAAAAGAAGGAGCTTCAATAATACCACTTGAAGAATTACCTACCACAGCCTTTGCATACTTTAAAAAACTTAAATATAATTTTGAACCGAGACTATCAAAAAAATACGCCTTAGGATTATTATCTACAAATTTTTTTATCATATTTACTATATTATCCGAACCTACTTCTGCATTAGGCCTGGTAAAAATTATTTGTAAATCAAATTTTGATAATGCTTCCCATAAATTTTTTATTTGCCATCTTACGCTATCTTCCCCTTCAAGGGTAACCGGATGATATGTGCAAATTATAGTAGGTTTATTAACATCAACGCCTGTTAATTTTAAAATCTTTTCTTTTGTATACAATTTTGATTTTTTTATATTTTCAAGACCTGGTGCACCAACAATATGAATACGCCAGTTTTCTTCCCCCATTTTACTTATATTTTCTGCATATAATTCTGTTGAAGGCATATGTATATGAGCCATTTTTGTAATCGCATGACGCACTTGCTCATCTATTACCCCCTCTGTCAATTCTCCTCCATGAAGATGAATAATAGGAATCTGACATATTAAAGCTGTAATAGCCATTATAAAAAGTTCATACCTATCGCCTAATAAAATAATGTAATCAGGCTTATAAGTAAAAAATATTCGAGAAATTCTCTTTAATCCATCACCAACCGAAGAAACCAAAGAAAATTTATCGGTTAAATCATTTAAGAAGGGAAGTTGTATAATGTTTTTTATATTATCTCTTGAAATTTCATTAACTGTGTATCCATATTTTTCTAAAAGATGAGCTCCTCCAACAATTAAATAAGTATTAAATTTTGTACAAATTTGCATTCTTTTTATCATCAATCTTTGCAAACCATAATCAGCACGTGTGCTGGTAAACATAAAAATTTTATTTTTTTTAATCATATTTTATAATTTACCTTTTATATTTAAAATATATCATGAACGCTTTCATTGTTTACTTAATTCTTAACATTTATTTTTTATTACTTTACCTGTATTACCTACCACAACAGCATTATCAGGAATATATTTTATTACTACACTCCCTGCGCCAATCGTTACATTTTTACCCATTTTAATTCCTTGAATTATTGTAGCACCTATACCGATAAAACTTAATTCACCTTTTCTCATTATATTCAAATTTATAATTATAGAGTTTAATATATGCTCCTGGCATTCCAGGAAATTGAGTGGCTTTTACCCTTCTTTTAACTTCTTCTTCAGACATATTGGAAGTTATTACGCATAATTCTTCTAATTGTTTTCGAGTATAGGGAGCTTTTGTCCATTTCTCATTACATTCAGGAAGCTTATTATTCTTAACAATATAATCTAATATTTCAAAAAATAAAGAAAGCATAAATCCGTAACTCTTCAAAGTTAAACTATATAGGTTATCACTTTCCAATATAGAAAATCTTTTTACTCCAATAATTTTTCCACTATCGACTTTCTTTTCCATTAGGTGGGCAGTAACACCATATATTTTTTCCCTATTATATAATGCAAAATTTGTACAACCAATACCTGAATAATTTGGAGGTCCCGGATGAAAATTAATATTCCACAATTTTGTTCTATTCAATATTTCCACTGGAATTATCCACGGAGACATATAAGATATTAAAATATCTGGCGGATTATATTTTGCTTCAATTGGAAATTTATCTTTTCTTTCTCCTAAGAATGTTTTTACTTCTTTAAAATGAATATTCAAATATTCAATTACTTCTTTAATCCCAGGCTTATTATTTTTTCCAAACAAAATTATTTTCATAATTAATTTTTCCTTAAAATATCTTTTAAAATTATTGCTGCCTTCCTTATATCCTCTTCCTCATTCAAAGTCGAACTGGGTAGGCAAATTCCCTGATTATAAATCTCATAAGCATTCGGACAAGGTTTTGAAAATTTCTTTAAATAAGGCATTTCACTTGCTGGCATAAAAATCCTTCTGGTGGGAATTCCTTTTTCTTTTAATTTTAACTTCAAATTATCTATACCTACATTATTTTTTTCAATCTTAATACAGGTAAGCCACCAGCTACCCTCAGCATTATCATATTCTTCTTGAAATTGAATATAGGGTAAATCACCTAAAATTTCTTGATATATTTTTCTAAAAGCTTTCTTCTTGGCCAAGAATTCATCTATTCTTTTTAATTGAGCTAAACCTAAAGATGCTTCAATATTGGTCATTCTATAATTAAATCCTATTTTAGGATGATAATATCCTTGAGACGCATCTCTGGCTTGATTAACCAGAAATTTGACATGCTCGGCTTGTTTTTCGTCATTTGTAGTAATCATTCCCCCTCCTCCAGTAGTAATCAGTTTATTACCATTGAAACTGAAACAACCAAAATCTCCAAAGGTACCGGTTTGTCTTCCTTTATAACTTGCCCCTAAACTTTCTGTAGCATCTTCAATTACAAAAAGATGGTGCTCTTTTGCTATTTCTATTATTTCATCCAAATTGCAAGGATTTCCATAAAGATGGACCGGAATTAGGGCTTTAGTCTTTTTAGTAATTGCTTTTTCAATTTCTTCTGCTTCGATATTCCAGGTTTTAGGACTTACATCAACAATTATAGGGGTAGCACGTACATATAAAATAGGATTTATGGTAGCAATAAAGGTAAGGTCGGGAACAATTACTTCGTCTCCTTCTCCAATTCCCAGCTCATAAAGCGCTATATGAAGGGCAGCTGTACCACTTTGGGTCGAGACCGCCTTTTTTGCCCCAATATAACCTGCAAATTTTTCTTCAAATTCAGGGACAAAGGGACCTACAACAGAAACAAAATTAGTATCAATAGCTTTGGTGAGATATTTTTTCTCTAAATTTCCTAAGTTGGGATCATCAAGATATACTTTACACATTATATATACCTTCTTTATATATTTTTAAATTTTCTTTAAACCAATCTATAGTCTCTTTTAGTCCTTCTTCGAATGTATATTTAGGCTTCCACCCTGATAAATTTTGTGCCTTAGAATAATCGCATACTAATCTTTGTATTTCGCTTTTTTCTGGCCTAACTCGTTTACTTTCAATTTTTGTTTTTACATTAATATTATCATTAATCAATTTACTTACTATATTTAATATCTCATAAATAGATATATCCTTGCCGCTTCCTATATTGATTACTTCTCCCATTGTTTTATCATGTAAACCTATTTGGTATATCCCTTCTATTGTATCTAAAACATAAGTAAAATCCCTACTTGAATTTAAATTGCCTAATTTTATAACTTTTTTATCGTTTAAGACTTGTGTAATTATGGTTGGAATTACGGCACGTGCAGATTGTCTTGGGCCAAAAGTATTAAATGGCCTGACTATAGTAACAGGAAAATCAAAAGAAAGATAAAATGATTTAGCTATATAGTCGCCACTTGCTTTAGTAGCTGCATAGGGAGACTGAGGATTAATAGGATGATTCTCGTTTATGGGAATATATTGAGCAGTTCCATAAACTTCACTGGTTGAAGTATGAATTACTCTTTGAATATCAAGCTTGCGAGCTGCTTGTAAAATATTATAAGTTCCTTCAATGTTTGTTTTTATATAGGCCAAAGGAGAATAATAGGAATATGGGATGCCTATTAGGGCGGCAAGATGAAAAACAAAGTCTATACCTTTCATTGCATCATAAACTGAATCAAAATCTCGAATATCTCCCGAAAAAATTTCTATATCATCAATATATTTCGATTTCTCAAGCCATCCCCAAAAGTTACGGGAATTATAACGGGTAAATGCTTTGACTTTATGCCCCTGTTCTACTAAGTATTCGGTTAGGTGCGATCCTATAAATCCCCCTGCACCGGTAACTAATATCTTTGCCATTTTATATACTCCCTTTAATATACCGTATAATTATTATACACCAATAATTATAATTCATCAGCTATTTAGTTATATATCGTTAGTTAAATTCTAGTTATTTGCGTTCAATTTACAATTTTATCAATTGCTAATTAATATTTCTATTGATAATATTATTATTTTGCAATTATTATCTTCTTCCCACTCCCTCGTAAATTAAACCTAATGATTTTAATGCGGCCGGTTCGTATAGGTTTCTTAGGTCGAAAACGATGGGAGATTTGAGTAATTTCTTTATTTTTAATAAGTCCAGATTACGGAATTGATTCCATTCCTTCAATCTACCAATCGACCAATCAACCGATCGGCCAATCAAACTCAAAATAATCAGCCAATCAGCCAGGGTATCGCAATGCTCAGCCGTATCATATTCATCCTGGCAATAAGTTAAATCAGGAAGAATTCTTCGGGAATTTTTCATTGCCAGGGGATCGAAGCATTCAATTTTATCAGGTTGGGTAAAGTCATATACTGCCGAGCCTTCACGAAGGAATTCTGGGTTGGAGACAAGGTCAAAAGGAATAGGATAGACAGGCGAGACGCCTGTCCTACGGTTGAGATTGAGATTGCTTCGGTCGCTCTGCTCCCTCGCAATGACATAAGAATGGATTCCCGCTTTCGCGGGAATGACAGAAGAAGAGCTTCTCGCAATGACATAGGTAGGGATTGCCGCGCTCTCTTCGGTCGCTCGCAATGACGGAGAGACCTGATTTACTGAGCCATCATCATTGGAAGGAGTGCCTACGGCGATAAAAAAGCCAGCGAGGCAGGTGCCGGTAACCAGGCCGACGTAGCCGGTGCCGATGATAGAGATATTCACTATTTTATACCACCTTTTGTTTTAATTTTACGAACGTAAATCATGCCGCAGATAAGCTTAATCTACCAACCAAAAACAATCTACCAATTAAGAAAAAGAAAAGAAAACAATCTACCGATCGACCAATCAAAATCAATTTATTAATCAATGTTCAGGATGTGAACTTGTAAAAATTATACTGCAAAAAATTTGTGATGTCAAATATATCAAATTCAATCGACCAATCGGCCGATCTGCCGATCTGCCGATCAAGATTCAAATTCCAATCAGTCAATTGGCTAATCTGACAATCAATTATTGATTATTTTTAAGGATGTTTTCAATGTTAATTATTTTAATATTTTTTGGGATATTTTTGTATTTATTTATTTCTTTGGTTAATTTCTCCGGGTTGTTGGTAGAAAGTATGATTATTTTTTTACTGGAGAGATTATTTTCGCTTGAGTATGGAGATAGAAAATTTTCTATAGAAATGGTCTGATGACCTAAGAATTTTTCTTTAGATGGATCATCACTTATAATAGCATTTAGTTTTAAGGGAGTACTTATTCCCGCATAGTATGTAATTTCAGCCAGTTGACCAGTGCCATAAATATTTACCGTTTTTTCTCCCTGTTGGTAGAGTTTTATTAAGTAAGCAGTAAGCAGATCTTTAGTATAATGATAATAATGGAGGGTTTCTTGGAAACGTGTGTACATCAGTCGGCTGACATTGGCCATACCTTGAGGAGTAATAATGTAGAGGAGCTTTCTTCCGGTATCTTTTTTGGCCTTAATCCAGCCTCGGCTAATTAAATTCTTTAAGATAGAATTAGTTAAACCTAAAGAGATGTTAAGTTTGTGAGCCAAGGAACGCTGGGATAAATTTGGATTTTCTTTTAACTCTAATAGAGTGTTTAGTTCGTGTTGGGACATGAGAAAAACCTCACAGTTTTTAGTTTTTAGAAAAGATACAAGAACTAATTATAAATTATTGTAGGAATAAAATATTAGCAATGATTAATGAATTATTTTATGTTCAGGATGTGAACTTAAATACATTATATTGTAAAAGAATTGTGATGTCAAATGAAATAAGTTACGAGATGTAAGGTGCAAGATGCAAGTTGAGATTGCTTCGCTTGCCATCGGCAAGTTCGCAATGACATTTAGGGAAAAGCGGGCTCGATGAATCGAACCCCTACTCCACCCCCCTTACTTAATCCTCACCCTTCAAAGGGGAGGAGATATATAAGCTTATTCTTCCCTTTCAAAGGGGAGGAGATATATAGAGTTAGTCTTCCCATCAAGGGTGAAGAAATTTTGGAAAGAAAAATTGCTGCGGCTTGCCGAAGGCAAGCTTGCAATTATAGAAAAAGATGGATTCCCGCGTGCGCGGGAATGACATATAAAGGAGCACAAAAGATGCAAATATTTAAAGAAAAATATATTGTAAATGAAAAAGGAGAAAAAACAGCTGCTATTCTTCCAATTAAAAAATATGAAAAACTTGTAGAAGACCTTCATGACCTTGCTATCATCGCCGAACGACGAGATGAATCAATAATAACTTTTGATAAACTTAAAGAAAGATTAAGAAAAAATGGCCTCCTATGATATTCAATGGAAAAAATCAGCAATCCATTCATTTCCATGAATTAGTCGTTAGTGGTTGGTATTTAGTAGCAATACGGCGTGCCGTGTTGAGGTTTTTCATAGTAATTTTTTTAATTCTTCTTTGCTAAAACCTGTTTGTTTTGAAATTTCTATCAAAGTACCTTTCGGTAAATCTTTTTTATGAAATGGAATAACCACTCTCCTTTTACTTTCAGAATGATAATAGATGCGATGGTTACCCTTAATTCTATCTAATATAAATCCTTTTCTTTCCAAGATCCTTATAACTTTCTGCGATGTTAGAGCTGGGAGTTTATACATTGGCTCCTACCGTTAAAGTATATTCTAAAACGCCTTCATCGGTGGGTATCTCTTCGTCGTGTAATTTTAAACTTTCCAAGTATAATACAATAGCCTCCTTCGCCATTTTTATTCCTTCTTCTATTGATTTACCATAGGTAACACAGCCGGGAAGAGAAGGAACAGTTATTGTGTAACCACCTTCGGGTTCTTTTCTAAGTAAAATTCCATAGCTTATCATTTGTGGGATAGACATTTTTAAACCTCCAATTTTCACCAAATTTTTATCTCCTGGTAACCTTTTGCCCTGATTATAATTAAATTTAGGACAATTGTCAAAAATAGGAATTAGTTTTTCGTTTAACTTATAGCGTATAATTTCAAGATGCAAGTTGAGGGTTGAGATTGCTTCAGCTTCCTCGCAATGACATTTAATCGGCATTGATTATATTATTTATTTTTTGTAAGAGGGTGGTTTTTGCGAGGTGAAGTTTTTGAAGAGCTTCCTTTTTGTTCTTGGCGTGAAAAGATAAATATAGTTTTATCTTAGGTTCGGTGCCGGAAGGACGCAGGCAATACCAGGAGTCATCGGAAAATATAATTTTTAAGACATTAGAGGGAGGCAAATCAAGCGAAGTAGTTTTTAGAGTGAGGGATTTCGGGTGATAACTCTTACCGATTAAAATATCATCAATTCGGACAATTTCCATATTTTTAATCTGAGGGAGATCTTTTCTAAAGATCTCCATAATCTCGACCATCTTCTTCTCCCCTTCCTGACCTTCCAGATAGATAGAGTGTTGATCTTCTTCGTAGTAGCCATACTTCTTGTAAAGATCTTCCAAAGCCTGAAGTAGGTTAAGTCCTTTTTGGTGATAATAAGCAGCCATCTCACAGATTAACATTGAGGCAATTACTGCATCTTTGTCGCGCACAAAATCTCCCGCCAGATAGCCGATACTCTCTTCGTAGCCGAAGAGGAATGATTTTTTTTCTTTTTCTTCTACTACTACTTTCACCTGATGGCAGATGAATTTAAAACCAGTCAGGGTCTCATAGGTCTCTACTCCAAAACTATCGGCAATCACTCTGGACATATCACTGGTTACGATAGTTTTAACTATAAAACCATTAGTAGGAAGTTGATACAGCTCTTTTTTACTGCTTAAAATATAGTTGAGGAGTAAGACACCGACATGATTGCCGTTTAGGACAGTATATGTGATTGCTTCGGTCGTTTCACTCCCTCGCAATGACAAAAAAGGGTGCTCCTCGCAATGACGCGGATCATTTTTTACTGCCAGGCCGATACGGTCAGAGTCCGGGTCAGTGGCAATTAGAATCTCAGCATTTACTTTTTGGCCTAATCGGATAGCCAGCTCGAAGGCGGCAGGATTTTCAGGATTGGGTGATTCTACAGTAGAAAAATTTGGGTCAGGATGAGTCTGTTCTTCTACTACAAATACATTGGTAAACCCCCTTTCTTTTAAAATCATTCTTATGGGAATATTCCCGGCTCCGTGGAGGGGGGTATAGACTAGGTTAATAGATTTATCAAGATTAATTCCGTCTCTAATAGTAAGTTCTTTTACTTTTCGTAAATAGACCTGGTCTATTTCCGAACCAATTATATTAAATAAACCTTTTTTAGTAGCTGTGGAAAGTTCAATTTTTTTAATCAGAGAATAGTCTTTTATTTGGTTGATGTGGTAAATTATTTTATCGGCAATCTCGGGGATAATCTGTCCACCATCGGAGCTATACACTTTATAGCCATTATATTCGGGGGGATTATGGCTGGCAGTGATTACTATACCGGCGATAGCGTGAAGGTGACGAACGGCAAAGGAAAGTTCGGGAGTAGGACGGATATCCTCAAAGAGGAAGGTTTTAATATTATTGGCATTTAAGACCAGGGCGACAGTTTCAGCAAATTCTCGAGATTTATGCCGGCAGTCATAAGCAATGACCACACCTCGGTCAAGATACTCCTGTGAGCTAATGCTCTTTTGTTCTTTTGCTTTTTCGATAAGATAATCGGCTAAACCCTGAGTAACACGCGAAACGGTATAGATATTCATCCGATTAGTGCCCATAGCAATCTTACCACGAAGGCCACCAGTACCAAATTCCAGGTCTTTATAGAAACGGTCTTTAATCTCCTCTTTGTTGCCACTAAGAGCTCGTAACTCTGCCTTGGCTGGTTCATCAAAATATTCATTTTCTAACCAGAAGTGGTATTTTTCGAGATAAGACATAGAGAGAAACTCCTTTAATAATTGACCAATTGATTAATCGGATTTAATATAATAATCTTCTCGTCTACTAAACTACCGATCTGCCAATTGGTAATTGGTAAATAAGCAAATTGGATAATTGATATTATTCTATATAGAAGGGTTGGAGTATTTCTTTATTTTTTAAATGTTGTACAAAGATTATAGTTTGCAGTGTATCTTTTTCCTCTTCGGTTGGTTCCTAGCATGTTTGGGAAGGAACTGTAGATT
>JBGPSO010000027.1:0-12451 GCA_041490145.1 Atribacterota bacterium | reverse complement strand
AATTGTCTTCATGATATTCGTATTGCCTTACTAGAAGCTGATGTAAATTATAAAGTAGTAAAAGAATTTATTGATAGTTTATATAATGAGATACAACAGGAAAAAATATCCGAAAGTTTAACACCTACTCAACAAATTATAAAAATTGTAAATAAAGAGATAACCAAAATATTAGGTTCTACGCAAAGTGATATAAAAATAAATTCTATCCCTCCTACCATAATATTGTTAGTAGGATTACAGGGGAGTGGTAAAACAAGTACAAGTGTAAAATTAGCTTATTATTTGAGGGAAAAGGGTCACCAGCCACTTTTAATAGCAACTGATATATATAGACCCGCAGCTGTTGAACAATTGCAAGCATTAAGTGCAAAATATAATCTACCAGTTTTTTCTATGGGAAAAACTGAAAATGCAGTAAATATTATTCAAGCAGCAATAAAATATTCGTTAAAAATGAATTATGATATATTAATTATTGATACAGCTGGAAGATTGCATATAGATGAAAAATTGATGAATGAATTACAAGAAATTAATAAAAGTATTCTCCTTCAAGAAAAACTATTAATAGTTGATGCGATGTCTGGACAAGATGCCATAAATTCAGCTAAAGTATTTTGTGATAAAATCAAAGTAAATGGTATTGTTTTAACTAAATTAGACGGTGATGCTCGAGGAGGAGTTGCCTTATCTTTAAAAAAAGTATTAGGAGTACCTATTAAATTTATTGGAATAGGTGAAAAGGTTAATAATTTTCAAGTTTTTTACCCAGAAAGAATGGCTTCCCGGATATTAGGAATGGGTGATGTATTAACTCTAATAGAAAAAGTCGAAAATGTTTATAATGAGAATGAATTAAAAAAAATAGATAAAAAAATAAAGAATCATAATTATGATTTAAATGATTTTTATTTTCAATTAAAAAAAATGAAAAATATTGGTTCCATAAATCAGATTATGGATATGATTCCAGGATTTAGTAATATAAAAAATAATATAAATCTTGAAAAATTAGAAAATAAAGATAGTGAATTAATAAAAATTGAAGCCATTATAAGTTCTATGACTATTGAAGAAAGAGAAAACCCTTATATAATTAACGGAAGTAGAAGGAAAAGAATAGCTAGAGGGAGTGGAACACAAATATTTGAAGTAAATAGATTGTTAAAACAGTTTTATCAAATAAAAGAGGTATTTAAAAAAGGCTCAAAAATAAAAAACTTATCTTTTAATTAATTCTTTTATAATTAAAAAAACAGAATGCAAAATTTAAAAATGTAAATAATGGAATGGAGGAAAAACAAATGTCAGTAAAAATTAAACTTAGAAGAGAAGGTGGTAAGAAGAAACCTTCCTACAAAGTAGTAGTAATTGATTCGAGGAAGCCCCGTGATGGAAAATATATTGAACAGTTAGGATATTACCAACCAATTTCTGACCCGTATATTTTTAAAGTTGATAAAGAAGCAAGTTTAAAATGGATTGAAAAAGGTGCTCAACTTTCAGAGACGGTTAAAAATTTATTTAAGAAAGAAGGAATATCAAAAAAATAGATAAAATTATTAGGAGATAACCTTGAAAGAACTTATTGAATTAATAATAAAAGGTATAGTAGATAAACCAGATAAAATAGAGATAAGCCAAGTTGTTGGTGAAAAGACATTGATATTTGAAGTAAAAGTTGACCCTGATGATATAGGGAAGGTAATTGGAAGACAAGGTAGAAATATAAAATCAATTAGGACTATTATAAATGCAGCAGCACAAAAAGATAATAAGCGAGTGATTATCGAAATTATTAATTAAATTTTTTTATACCTAAGGAAGTAATTTTATTGAATGAGGAATTTATTATAATTGGTAAGGTGATTTCTACCCAAGGAAATAAAGGAGAAATAAAAGTTATTCCTTTTACTAATTCAGCCAATAGATTTAAGGAATTAAACAGTGTTTTTATAAGAAAGGGTAATAATAGAAAAATATTAAAAATAAATAAACTAAGACTTAATAAAAATACCATTATTTTAAAATTAGCAGAAATAGAAAGTATTGAAAAAGCCAAAATGATAGTGGGTTCCTTTCTTGAAGTTGAAAAAAGAAATGCTATAAAATTACCAAAAGATACTTATTTTATATTTGAAATAATTGGTCTTGAAGTATACACTGATAAAGATGAATTTCTAGGAAAAGTAGAAAATATAATAAGCACCGGAAGTAATGATGTATATATAGTTAAAAATAAGAATAAAAAAGAACTGTTTATACCAGCTATTCGAGAAGTGGTAAAGAATATTGATTTGCAAAAAAAGAGAATTACTATAAAGGTATTGGATGGATTAATATGACCAATAATTATTTAGAAATTAATATATTAACTATTTTTCCGAATATGTTTATAGGTCCTTTTTCCGAAAGTATATTAAAGAGAGCTCAAGAAAAAGGTTTAATTAAAATAAATCTAATTGACCTTAGGGATTTTACCATAGATAAACATAAAACTGTAGATGATTACTCTTATGGTGGAGGACCCGGCATGGTTTTAAAACCTCAACCAATTTGTGATGCTGTGGAAATGATAAAAAAAAATAATGAACTTTCTTTACCTTTAAAGATTATAATTACTTCTGCACAAGGAAAGATGTTTAACCAAGAAATGTCTAAAAAATTATCGAAAGAAAAAAGATTATTGATTATTTGTGGTCGATATGAAGGTATAGATGAACGAATACCTCAGTTTCTAAAGGCAGAAGAAATATCCATTGGTAATTTTGTGGTTACTGGGGGAGAATTACCAGCTATGTTGATGGTGGATGTAATATCTAGAATGATTCCTGGAGTTTTAGGGAAAGAAGAATCTATGATTAATGATTCTTTTTATAATGGATTCCTTGATTTTCCACATTATACTAGACCAGATCAGTTTAAAGGATTAAAAGTTCCCGAAATATTACTCTCAGGAAACCACAAAGAAATTGAGAAATGGAGAGAAAAGCAATCTTTTTTAAGAACTTTAATTAGAAGGCCTGAAATTTTTGTAAATAAAAAATTGTCTAAAGCTGAAATAGATTTACTCAAAGAAATAGAGAATAATTTAAAAGAAGATTAGTACTTATATGGAAAGTATAATTATTTTTAAAAATAACTAGGAAGGAAGATATGATATGCCAGATTACATTAAACAATTGGAAGAAGAACAGTTAAAAAAAGAAAATAGCGTATTTACACCTGGTGATACAGTAGAAATATATCAAAAAATTATTGAAGGTACAAGAGAACGTGTACAGATTTTTAAAGGAATAGTAATAGCTAAAAAGCATAGTGGAAGTAAGGAAACATTTACAGTAAGAAAAATATCTAAAGGTGTTGGGGTAGAAAAAATATTTCAACTACATTCACCAAATATTGCAAAAATAGTAGTTTTAAAAAAAGGAAAAACAAGAAGAGCAAAATTATATTACCTGAGAAATAGAGTTGGAAAGAGCAGCACAGTTAAAGAAAAAAGATAATGAAATATAATTCAAGACAAAGAAGAATAGAACAATAAAAAGAACAGAATCAATTATTTATAATTATCGGAAGAAAATAGAAAAACTATATTCGGAGAGAATAAGGGTTTATAATCTTTATGGCTATGAAAATAGATTAATAAATAAAGGTTATTCTCTGATTGCTGGTATAGATGAAGCAGGTAGAGGTTCATTAGCTGGACCAGTAGTTGCTGCTGCAGTAATTTTGCCCAGTCAATTATTTATTCCTTATATCAAGGATTCTAAAAAATTAACTTCGAAAAAAAGAACAGAATTATATTATTCTATCTTAAATAAAGCGAAAGATATAGGGATTGGAATTGTAGAAGCTGAAATCATTGATAGAATAAATATTGCTCAAGCTTCTTTCTTGGCAATGAAAAAAGCTGTTTTAAATTTGAGAAAAGTGCCTGATTATTTATTAGTAGATGGCTTTAGAATTCCTCATATAAAAATTTTCCAATTACCACTGATCAAAGGAGAAGATAAAAGTATATCAATTGCTGCTGCTTCCATAATTGCTAAGGTTTATAGAGATAATATAATGATTAAATACGACCAAAAATATCCCCAATATTATTTTAAAAAAAATAAAGGTTATGGAACAGAAGAACATATAAAAGCATTAAAAAAATACGGTTTTGTAGAAATACATAGAAAATCTTATAACCGGGTAATTACAATATAGCTATAATGATAGATTAGAAATGGGTTAGGATTTATTATTTAAAAATGAGCAATATAGGGAAAATCGGTGAAGAAGCAGCTTCTAAATATTTAAAAGCAAAGGGATATAGAATTAGAGAAAGAAACTACCGTACTTTTTTAGGCGAAATCGATATTATTAGTGAATACAAGAATAATATTATCTTTGTTGAAGTTAAAACTAGATGCTCTGACAAATTTGGCTATCCTGGAGAAGCAGTAAATTTTATTAAGCAAAAAAAAATAATTAAAAATGCTTTAAATTATTTAGCTAAATACCATCTTGGGCAAATAAATTCTCGATTTGATGTAATATTGATTAAGATCTCTAAACCTAAAACCATAAAAGATATAAAACATATTAAGAATGCCTTCTATCTGGATAGTAATAATAATCCTTTTAATTAATAATATATACGATAAAAGTAGGTGTTTTTTTGTTATCTAAACTATACAGTGCGACCATATTTGGAGTAGATGCTTTTATAGTAGAAGTCGAGGTTGATATTCATCCAGGATTACCTTTATTCAATATTGTAGGATTACCTGATACAGCAGTTCAAGAATCTCGAGAAAGAGTTCGTTCTGCTATAAAAAATTCTGAATTTGAATTTCCTTTACAAAGAATTACCGTAAATCTTGCTCCAGCAGATATCAAAAAAGAAGGTCCTGTTTTTGATTTACCCATTGCTTTAGGTATCTTAGCTGCCAGTGGACAAATTAATTCAAATCTATTAGATAATTATCTAATTATAGGTGAATTATCTTTAGATGGAAGCATTAAACCAGTGAGTGGAGTACTTCCTATTGCCTTAACGGCTAAAAAATTAGGTAAAAAGAAATTAATAGTCCCACAAGCAAATGCAAAAGAGGCAGGAATCATTAAACAATTAGATGTATTCACTACTGGCTCACTTTACGAGGTAGTTGAATTTTTAAATGGAAAAATTTCTATAGAACCAGTATTAGTTAACACCGACGATATCTTCACCCATAATAATGATAACCAAATAGATTTTGCTGAGGTCAAAGGTCAGGAACATGCCAAAAGGGCTTTAGAAGTAGCAGCAGCTGGGGGTCATAATGTTATAATGATCGGTCCACCAGGTTCCGGAAAAACCATGTTAGCGCGTAGACTTCCAACTATCCTCCCTTCTTTAACTTTAGAAGAATCAATAGAAATTACCAAAATATACAGTATAGCAAATTTATTGCCCCTAGATATGCCTTTGATTATAGATCGACCTTTTAGGGCGCCACATCATACCATTAGTAACTCTGGCTTAATTGGTGGAAGTAGGATTCCTAAACCAGGAGAAATCAGTTTGTCTCACAATGGAGTATTGTTCTTGGATGAATTACCTGAGTTTTCTCGAAGAGCTTTGGAGTCTATGCGTCAACCTTTAGAAGATGGTATGGTCACTATTTCACGTTCTCTTAATTCTGTTACTTACAATTCTTCTTTTATGCTGGTAGCATCTTTAAATCCTTGTCCTTGCGGTTTTTTTGGCGATCCGGTTAAGATCTGTACTTGTAGTTCCTCTCAGATTGTTAACTATCGTTCAAAAATATCAGGACCTCTACTAGATCGAATAGATATTCATATTGAAGTCCCTCGTATAAATTGTCGCGAGGTTATGGAAAAAAATTCCATAGAGAATTCTTTTACTATAAGACAAAGAGTAGAAAGGGCAAGAATAATTCAGAGGGAAAGATTTGGTGGGAATATTATTTTTTGTAATGCTCAAATGTCAAAAAAACAGATTGAAAAATATTGTAAGATTAGTGATAATGGTAAAAATTTACTTTACAAAGCAATAGATAAGTTAAATTTAAGTGCGCGAGCTTATGATCGCATATTAAAAGTTGCTCGAACAATAGCTGATTTAGAACAATCAGAGAAGATAGAGATTTCTCATTTATCCGAAGCTATTCAATATCGGAGTCTTGATCGTAAACTATGGTTATATTGATAATGTTTGAAGATCCTTATAGCTATAATTATATTTATAAAAAAAAGATGGTGATATAATTATGATAAGAAAACTTGCTCCCTCAATATTAGATGCAGATTTTTCCTGCTTAGAAAGAGAATTAAGAAAAATAGAAAAGGGAGGAGCGGATTTAATCCATTTAGATATTATGGATGGGCATTTTGTACCTGATATTTCCTTTGGTGCTAAAATAGTGCAATCTATTAAAAGCAAAACATCTCTTCCGCTTGAAGTTCATCTAATGATAGAAAACCCAATTAGTTATGTGAAATCATTTATTGAAGCAGGAGGAGATATTATAACTATCCACTATGAAACCTGTAGACATCTTGATAGAGTTATTCAAATTATTTTAGATATGGGAGCTAAATGTGGAATTGCTTTAAATCCAGCAACACCTCTAAATGTTATTGAGTATGTCATTAATAAAATAGATATTCTTTTATTAATGACCGTTAATCCAGGTTTTGGTGGACAAAAATTTATTCCAGAGATGATTACTAAAATAGAGAAAGCAAGAAAAATAATAGATAATCAAAAAAAAATAATTAGCTTAGAAGTTGACGGTGGGATAAATTTGGATAATATTTCTAAAATAATTACAGCTGGTGCGGAAATAATTGTTGCTGGCCAAATTATATTTAAAAGTACGAATCCTGAAATAACTATAAAAAAAATAAAAAATATTTTAAAGTAAATACAAAATTATTTACTTTTTAAGGAACTGGAAGTATATATTTTGAAAAAACCTGTTGTTTCTATAATTGGAAGAATAAATGTAGGAAAATCAACTTTGTTTAATAGAATTACTAAAAAAAAGATTGCTATTGTTGAAAGTGAGCCTGGTGTTACTAGAGATAGGATATACGCTGAATGTGAATGGAAAGGAAAACAATTTACTCTAATTGATACCGGAGGAATAGATTCTATCAAAAAAGAAAAAATTTATAAAAAAATAAATACTCAGACTGAATTGGCTATTGAAGAAGCAGATTTAATCTTATTATTAGTTGATATTAAAGAAGGAATAAATACCGATGATTTTAAAATAGCAAAAACTATTAGAGATAAAAATAAACCAAGTATCTTGGTTGCTAATAAAGGAGATGTAAAGGGAAGTGAATTAAAATTATATGAATTTTATGAATTAGGATTGGGGGATCCTTTTATTATTTCAGCAGAACATGGATTAAATGTTGATAATTTATTAGATAGAATAGTATCTTTTGTTTCAGAAAAAAATGTAAATCCTGAAAAAGAAGAAAAAGATACCATAAAAGTATCAATTCTTGGTAAGCAAAATGTAGGAAAATCAAGTATATTAAATTATATTTTGGGAGAAGATAGAATAATAGTTAGTGAATATCCCGGCACTACCAGGGATGCTATTGAGGTAACCTTTAAACGTAATTCTTTAAAATTGATATTTACCGACACTGCTGGATTAAGAGATAAAGCAAAACCAAAAGAAGATATTGAATATTATAGTACATTAAGAACTTTCAAAGCCGTAAATAATTCTGATATAGTATTATTAATATTGGACTCCACACAAGGAGTAAGTGTGCAAGATAAAAAAATTGCGAGTTATATACAAAAGGAAAAAAAAGCTTGTATCATAATATTAAATAAATTTGACTTGATTAAAGATGAAGTAGATAAGAATTTATTAATTAAAGAGGCTAAATATGAATTGTCTTTTATAAAAAACTCTCCTATTATGCTAACTTCTGCCTTGACTGGTTATAATATTGGTAAAATAATTTTTGAAATTAAAAAAGTTGCTTTTCAATATAGTAAAAAAATATCTACTCCCATATTAAATAATTTTTTAAAAAAAACAATTTATGAGAATCCACCAAAATTTATAGAAGGAAATTCATTAAAAATAAGTTATGCTACCCAAATAGGAATAAGACCTCCGAAATTCCTATTGTTCGTAAATAATCCAAAATTAATGTATACTTCCTACTATAACTATTTAGAAAATAAAATATATAAAGCTTTTGGGTTTGAAGGTTCACCAGTGATTATCAATTTAATTAAAAAAGATAAAAAAAGGTAGTAATTTAATGATAATTTTAGTTATTTTGATAAGTTATATATTAGGTTCTATCCCTTTTGGTTATATTATAAGTAAATTAGTCAAAAAAATTGATATAAGAGATTATGGTAGTGGAGAAACATAGGCGCAACCAATACTCTTCGTATATTAGGGCCTTTTGTGGCCTCAATAGTCTTAATTGGAGATATTGGTAAAGGATATTAGCATATTTATATTAACGATTGCGGGACTAGCTGTTATATGCGGTCATGATTGGTCTTTATTTCTAAAGTTTAAAGGGGGTAAAGGAGTAGCTACTACATTTGGAGTCATCTTGGCGCTTAATCCAATGATATCGATATTAGCAGCAATAGTTTGGGGGATTGTTATAATAACCACAAGATACGCTTCTTTATCATCTATTAGTGCAGTAATTTCTATTATAATTTTTACAATATTATTCAAACAACCTTATGAATACATCATATTCAGTATGATAATTTTAATTTTAACTATTTTTACGCATAAAGAAAACATTAAAAGGTTAAAATTGGGGAACGAAAGTAAAATAGGGGAGAAAATCAGGATTAAAAAAAGATAGAATTTATAATAAAAGAGGAAATATGACTAAAGTTATAATTAGTGATATCCAAAATAATAAAATATCCAAAGCTATAGAAGATGTATTCAAAAAATTTGAGGTAGAAAATAAAGTAAAAGATAAAAAAGTTTTGGTAAAACCAAATATATTAGGTCCCTTCCCTCTCGAAAGAGGAGTAACTACGGACCCAAGAATAATCTCAGCAATCGTTCAGAAATTAAAGAATTATAAGGCTAAAGAGATAGTTGTCGGAGATAATTCAGGTAGTATTCATTTTGACCCATTTAAAATAGCTAAAGTAACTGGAATTTTAGATGCTTCAGATGGTTGTTTCACTAATATCGCTAAAGACATTATAGAAATAAAGGTAAAATCTAAATTTATAGATAAGCTTTTTATTTCAAAATCAGTTATAGAGGCAGACTATATTATTAATGTTCCTAAGTTTAAGACCCACGGTTTGACTACTATTGCGGGAGCAATCAAAAATATGTTTGGTATTATACCAGGGGCAAAGAAAGCACAGTTACATACTTTGACTCGGTCTGTTTATGAATTTGCTGAATTATTAGTAGATATCTATCAGATAAGAATTCCGGATTTAAATATTATGGATGCTATAATTGGCATGGAAGGTAGAGGCCCTACTAATGGGAAACCGAGAGTTATAAATAAAATATTAAGTAGTGATAATGGAATTTCTCTTGATTCTATAATGGCCACTATGATGGGGCTTAAGCCAGAATCAATTGAACTACTAATAATAGCTCAAAAAAGAAATTTAGGAGAAATAGATATATCCAGTATAGATATATCTGGGAAATTAGAAATAATTTCAGGATATAAGACGCCAAATAACGGTTTATTACAAAAAATAAGAAAATCAGCTATTCCCTACATATTTAATTTTGCAGCAGTTAAGCCAATGGTAAGTCATAATAAATGTAAAGTATGCAAGAAGTGTATAGAAGTTTGCCCGGTTTCTGCAATCAATTTAAAGAACAGTTTCCCTGAAGTAGATAGAAAAAAATGTATTTCTTGCTTTTGTTGTGATGAACACTGTCCTTATGGAGCAATAATTTTACCTTCATTGCCACTAGATTGGTATAATCGATTAAGAGGAAAATAAAAAAGTTTATCATATTATAATAGCAACTATATTATTGAGGTGTATTGATGGTCAAATATCTGGTAATTGTTGAGTCACCAACTAAAGAAAAAACCTTGAAGAAAATTTTAGGAGAAGATTATCTTATTAAATCTAGCAAGGGACATATAATTGATTTACCTAAAACAAAATTAGGTATAGATATTGAAAATGATTTTCAACCCGAGTATGTTACTATTCCCAGACAAAGAAGTATTGTAAAAGAATTAGAAAAATATTCAAAAGATAAAGATAAGATATTTTTGGCAACTGATCCGGATAGAGAAGGAGAAGCAATTGCCTGGCATATTGCTCAAAAATTAAAAATTAAAAATGATAACAACAGAGTTAGTTTTAATGAAATAACCGAAAGAGCTGTATCCCAAGCCTTTAAAAATCCGAGAGAGATTAACCTTAATATGGTAGATTCACAAAAGACCAGGAGATTATTAGATAGATTGGTAGGGTACAAGATCAGTCCTTTATTATGGAAAAAGATAGGCAAAAAACTAAGTGCAGGAAGAGTACAATCCGTGACATTGCGATTAATATGCGAAAGAGAAGAGGAGATACTTAAATTTAAAGAAGATGAATATTGGTTGATAAGTGTACTTCTTAATAAAACTGAAGATGAAGAAATAAAGCCTTTTGAGGCGAAGCTTTTTTCAGTTGATTCTAAAAAAATAACCATAAGAAATAAAAAAGAAGCGATGCAAATCTGTGAAGAAGTAAAAAATCAAAACATATATGTTAAAGATATTAATAAAAGAAAAGAATTTAAAAATCCTCAGCCTTCATTTACTACGAGCAGTTTACAACAAGAAGGATATAACAAATTAAATTTTCCTATTAAAAAAAGTATGATTATAGCTCAACAATTGTATGAAGGCATCGCTTTGGGAAATAAAGGAAATGTTGGTTTAATTACTTATATGCGTACTGATTCTATAAGAGTATCCAATGAAGCAAAAAGTGAGGCGAAAAAGTATATAGAAGAAAAATATGGTAAAAATTTTGCAAAATCATTTGAAAACATCGAAAAAGATAAAAAGAAAATAAAAAACAAAACAATTCAGGATGCCCATGAATCTATTCGGCCTACTTCTGTATTTAATCAACCAGATTTGATTAAAAAATATCTAAGTAATGATCAATATAAACTATATAGTTTAATTTGGCAAAGATTTATAGCGAGTAGAATGAAAGCTGCTTATCTAGAAAAAATCACTATAAATATAGAGGCGGGGAAATACATATTTAGAGCTTCTGGATCTAATATATTATTTAAAGGATTTATGATTATATATAATGAAGATAATCAAGATTTAAATAAACCTCCTGATCTTAAAGAAGGAGATAAGCTAAAGATAATAAAAATTGAAGAAAAGCAATATTTTACAAAACCTCCTCCCAGGTATACAGAAGCTAGCTTGGTAAAAACATTAGAAAAAGAAGGAATAGGTAGACCTAGCACCTATGTACCTATCATAGATACTATACAACGTCGAGAATATGTTGAGAAAGTTAACAAAAAATTTAATCCTACAGAATTAGGAATAACAGTAAACTCTTTTTTAACTCAATATTTTTCTGATATTATAAGTGTTGCATTTACTGCAAAAATGGAAAAACAGCTCGATGAAGTTGAATCTAATAAAAAAAAATGGGTAGATATATTAAAAACATTTTATAAAACATTTTCTAAGGATTTAGAAAAAGGAAACCAGGCCCAAAGAATTAAAATAGCCCAGTTGTTTAGTGACGAAATATGTGATAAGTGTGGTCGCAAGATGTTGATAAAAAGCGGACGTTTTGGTAAATTCTTAGCCTGTTCAGGATTTCCTGATTGTAAAAATACCAAATCTTTTTTAGATAAAATTGGTATAAATTGTCCTGAGGAAGGATGCCCGGGAGAAATTGTTAAGAAAAAGACCAAAAAAGGAAGAATATTTTATGGATGCAGCAATTATCCAAAATGTTCTTTTATGACCTGGAATAAGCCGGTTGATAAAAAATGTCCTAAATGCAATTCCATTTTAGTGCTAGATAAAAATAAAAAAAGCGGATTTTATTATAAATGCAGTAATTCTGTTTGTGATTATAAAAATTTTATCAAAGAAGATAAAGAATAATTAATAAATAGCATAGATATTTAAATATAAATTTAGCATAAAATAAAAAATAAACTCCTCGAAAAGCAAAAAAAGAGAGTGTTACATTTGAAGAAATATATAGAATTATATGCTTTTTTTTTAAAGAATGAAAAAAACTATTCTAATTATACCATTGTTTCCTATAGAAATGATTTAATTAAATTTTTCAATTATGATGAGTTTGCGCAGCGTCTATTTTCTTTCGGGAATGGGTGAATACTTGATTTTTAGGATATTCTGATTCAAACTACTCGCCAATGACGGGGTTGTCATGATT
>JBGPSO010000026.1:0-13045 GCA_041490145.1 Atribacterota bacterium | reverse complement strand
CCTTCTTTGACGAATAAGGGAACTTGAATTATTGCTCCAGTCTCTAAAGTTGCTGGTTTAAGTGCACCAGATACCGTATTTCCCTTAACCCCAGGCATAGTTTTAGTAACTTTTAAATTTATAAAATTAGGTAACTCTGCACCTATCATCCTTTCTTTATAAAACATAAGATCAACGTCATTACCTTCTTTTAAGAAATCAGTTAAATCACTTAATTGTTCTTTAGATAAGGAAGTTTGTTCATAATTTTCTTTATTCATAAAATAATAATTATCGCCATCTTTATACAAATATTGCATAGTTTTTTTGTCAATTATTACTTGTTCCATTTTATCTACGGGTTTAAATGTTTTTTCAATAACCAGACCAGTTCTAATATTTTTTAGATTGGTTCTGATTAAAGCACCTCTCATTGCTACTTTTACATGTTGATAATTTATAATAGTATATATTTCATTTTTAAACTCAATGATCATACCTTTTTTAATATCACTAATAGAAATCAAATTAAAAGCCCCCTTTTTTAAGCAAACTTCTTATTAATATTTTCTACTTCTATTCTTACTTCTTCTTTTATCTTCTGGTCTTCTATATTATTTAGAACTCGACTAATCATCTCCGCTATTAGGATCATTTCTTTCTCTTTCATCCCTCTGGTAGTAACTGCTGGTGTGCCAATTCTTATTCCACTGGTAATCATAGGACTTTGGGTATCAAAAGGAATCGCATTTTTATTAACCGTAATTCCGGCTTCTTCCAACGCCTTTTCGGCTTGCTTTCCGGTAATTCCTTTATTTCTTAAATCTACTAACATTAAGTGATTATCTGTTCCACCTGAAACTAAATTATAATCTAACTCAATTAATTTATTAGCTAATTCTTGGGCATTTTTAATAATTTGTCTTTGATATTCTTTAAATTCGGTAGTCATTGCCTGTTTAAAACATACTGCTTTAGCAGCAATCACATGCATTAATGGTCCGCCTTGAATGCCTGGAAATATAGTTTTATCAACTACTCGAGCATAGTCTTCTTTACATAAAATTAGACCACCTCTTGGCCCTCTTAAAGTTTTATGAGTAGTACTAGTAACAAAATGACAGTAAGGAATAGGACTTTGATGAAGATCGGCGATAATTAATCCAGCAATATGGGCAATATCAGCCATTAAATATGCCCCTACTTCATCAGCAATAGACCTAAAGATGGAAAAATCTATTTCGCGAGGATAAGCACTCGCTCCAGCAATGATTAATTTTGGTTTATGTTTTAAAGCTAAATCTCGCAAGTTATCATAATCAATTCGTCCAGTATCTTTTCCTACTCCGTAAGGTATAATATTAAAGAATCTTCCCGAAAAGTTAACTGGACTTCCATGGGTAAGATGGCCTCCATGAGAAAGGTTCATCGCTAAAATGGTATCCCCTACTTCTAAGACACTAAAATAAACTGCCATATTTGCCTGTGAGCCAGAATGTGGCTGAACATTAGCATGGTCAGCTTTAAATATTTCTTTAGCCCTGGCAATGGCTAAATTTTCTATCATATCAATGTATTTACACCCACCATAATATTTTTTACCAGGATATCCCTCGGCATATTTATTGGTTAAGACTGAACCCTGGGCTTCCAATACTGCTGAAGAAACAAAATTTTCTGAGGCAATTAGTTCGATGGTATTTTTTTGACGATTTTCTTCATTTTTTATAGCTTCAAAAATTTCAGGATCAACTTTCTTTAAATTATTCATACATTCCCTCCTCTCAATCTGTCATTGCGAGGAGTGTAACGACGAAGCAATCTCATCGAGATTGCCACGCTCCCTTCGGTCGCTCGCAAAGACATATAAAGTAGATGGCCGCTCGTAATGACTTTAGATACTTACAATTTTATTTTTAAAGACTAAGAATTTTAGGAAACCAGGTCAATATTTCATATCCTTCTTCGGTAATCAGTACTGAATCTTCAATCCTGACTCCGCCAGTCTCAGGTAAATATATCCCAGGCTCTATGGTTATTACCATTCCGGGTAAAAGAATAGTTTCATCATCAAAAGAAACACGGGGCAATTCATGAATATCTAACCCTACTCCATGACCTAAACTATGGCCAAAATATTTTCCATAACCCTTTTTTTCAATTATATTCCGCGCAATAAAGTCTACTTCTTTGCATTTTATCCCTGGTTTTAAAAATTCAAGGGCTTTTTCCTGGGCTTCTAAGACAATAGAAAATATCTCTTTTTGTTTTTTATTTTCTTTCCCCAAGATTATAGTTCGAGTTATATCCGAATTATAGTTTTGATAATTTGCCCCCATATCAATAATGATTAGTTCATCTTCAGTAATTTTTCTCTCAGACGGCTTTCCATGAACCAAAGACGATCTTTCCCCTGATACAATAATAAGGTCAAAAGCCTCTTTTTGGGCACCCTTTTTCCTCATAGTATAAGATAACTCGGTAGCAATATCAAGCTCTCGTATACCTGGTTTAATCATTTCAAATACTTCTTTTAAAGTTTCGGTAGTTATTTGAGCCGCTTTCTTGATTATAGTAATTTCTTCTTTATCCTTAATCATTCTCATCTGTTCAATTAGGTTCTCAGTAGGTAAAAATTCTATAGATTTAAAACTATTGAAATATTTCAAATAATCAGTGTAACTTAAAGTATTACTTTCGAAAGCTATTTTTTTTATCTTTTTTTTCTTTATTATTTTATCTAATGCCTCTATTCGAGCATTTTCATGGTTTGGCTCTTCAGTTATAATTTTAAAATCTGGGCTTTCCTTTTGAGCTTGCTCAGTATAACGTGAATCAGTTAACAAATAGTTTTTATCTTTAGTAATCAGGGCAATTCCTTCTCCATCAAAGTCACTTAAGTAATATAAGTTTTTTAAGTTAGTAACTAAAAATCCTTCAATTTTTATTTTTTCTTTTTCTATTTTATCTCTAAATATTTTTAATCTTTCTTTAATCAAGATTAATACCTCCCTCTCCATATTTTTTCATTATTTTCTAATTTCACCCACTAAATCATATTCAGAAGTTTCAATAATATTTACTTTTATGAACTCTCCAGCCCGAACTTTATCTGTTTTTATGATTACCTTTCCATCTATCTCGGGGGCATTGGCTTCCGTGTGACCAATGGCTAATTTTGATTTGCCTGAAGATATTTCATCAACTAAAACTTCTACTTCTTTTCCCCGGTAAGAAGAATTTATCTCTTTAGAAATTTTCTGTTGAGTAATCATTAATTTTTCTAACCGTTCTTTCTTTATTCGCTTAGGAATTTGCTGGGAAAAGTTATGGGCCGGAGTTCCTTCTTCTTTGGAAAAAATAAATGCTCCTAACTTTTCAAATCTTACTTCTTTTACAAAATTCAACAATTCTTCAAAATCTTGATCGGTTTCATCAGGAAATCCCACTATAAAAGTAGTACGCAAAGTTAAATTAGAAATTTTTTTTCTTAATTTATTTATCAAAGAAATAATGTTTTTTTTACTAGTTGGCCTATTCATTTTTTTTAATATTCTATCACTGATATGTTGTAAAGGTAAATCTAAATACGGGCATATCTTGGTATAATTGGCTATCACTTCGATTAATTCATCATTATAATGAGCCGGATGAGTATATAAAAGCCTTATCCATTTTAATTCTTTTAATTCAAGCAGAGAAAGTTCTTTAAGTAGTTCAGCCAATTTATATTCTTTATAGAGATCAATTCGATATAAAGTAGTATCTTGACCGATTAAAATTATCTCGGAAAGTTTTTGTTTTTCAGAAAGCATTTTTACTTCTGTAATTATATCTTCCATTTTTCTACTACGATAATTTCCTCTTATTTTAGGAATCAGGCAATAAGAACAATTATTCTGGCAACCTTCTGATATTTTAATATAAGCGTAATGTTTGGGGGTTAAGATAGTCCTTAAGGCAGTTTTAGGGTAAAGAAAATCGGGATTAGAGTTTATTTTATAGATTTGTTCACCTTGTAAAACTCTTTCTACTACATCGTTAATCTCTAACAAATTTCCAACACCTAAAAAAGCATCAACTTCAGGAAGTTCCTGACTTAAATTATTATCTTTATATCTCTGTGGAAGGCAACCAATTACTATGATATATTTTATTTTACCTTCTTTTTTCAATTTTATTAGAGAGAGAATTTCTTCAATTGACTCTTTTACTGCATCCTGTATAAAACTACAAGTGTTAATAATTACTAGATCCGAATTATTAATCTGACCGCTTATTGTATACCCTTTTTCTTGTAATTTTCCACAAATTAGTTCAGTATCCACTAAATTTTTAGGACACCCTAAGGATTTAATTCCAATTTTCATAAAATTAATAACTCTTTCTCAACGAAAAAATCTATATCTTTGCTTATTTTCTATATCGATTGCCTTTACATGCCCTTCTACAACCTCTGATGGACTTAATTTAACTAAGCCGATTAAACAAAAAATTAATATAATAATATCTTCAAAATATCCCAAGAAGGGAATTAAAAAATCAGGTAATAAATCATAAGGAGATAAAACATATACAATTGCTCCATATACTAACAATTTAGGAAAAAAAGGCACTCTCTTATCTTTAAGCAACCTTAAAGATAATTTTATAAAATTAGGTATGTGGTAAACTATTCTAGCCAAACGCATCTGCTTTTTTAATTTACTATAAGGATCCTTTTCTTCAGACATATATTTAATTCTCTTTCTTTCCCATAAAAGGAGTAAACTCTTTTTATTTTATTCAAAGATATAAATCTTTTACTTCTCCTCTTTTAAAATATAAGCTAAAACTAAGTTTCTCTTCCCTTTTATCTTCAACTCTCGAGAAGAAGAAATTTTAAAATTATCTTTAATTCTTTGGAAAGTTTTTTCTCCTATTAATATTTCTCCAGGTTTAGAGTTTGCTTGTAAACGCGAGGCTAAATTTACCGTATCTCCAATAACTGTAAATTCTTTTCGTAAGAGTGAACCAATCTCACCAGATATACATAATCCAGTATTAATTCCAATCCGTACCTGTAATTTTTTTACTTTATTACCTATCTTTATATTTCCATTTTTTTCAATAGACTTCATTATCTCTAAACTTGCTCTAACTGCTCTCTCCGGGTCATTCTCGCGAGAATACGGTGTTTCAAAGACAATCATTAAACCATCACCCAAAAATTTATTGATTGAGCCTTCGTATTTATAGACAATGTCAATAATGGGAATAAATATCTGATTTAAAATATCAGTAGCTTCTTCGGGATCTAAATGTTCAGCAAAATGGGTGAAGTCTTTTATGTCCAGAAATATTACGGTAGCTTCTCTTTTTTCACTGGGTAAGCTTGCTTGTCCTTCTAATATTCTGGAAGTAACCGCTTGAGGAACATAAGGTCTAAACAATTCTAATAATTTATTTTTTGTCTTTTTCTTCTCTTTTTCTTTATCCATTTTTAAATTACTAACTTATAACTCCTTATCTAATTTTTTATTAAAAAATTGGCGTCCCACCGATCAATGTCATTGCGAGGGTGGCACTCAAATAATATTGAGTGCTACCCGTGGCAATCTCAAATTCAAAAATATATTTCTTTATTCCCTAATATTCCTCCTCTCCCCTCGGCGGGAGAGGGTTAGGGTGAGGGGGAATTTGATTTTTATTTTGTGATTTCTAATATTATAACAAAAGCAGGAAAATAAATAAAGAATTATAAAAAAAGGGAACAGGTTACTTATTGCATTTTTTCTCCAAAAAGTAGCCTGTTCCCTTTTTATGAAAAATTTTCAAATATTAAAACATGTACTATTTTATCTTGGGTATGCCAAGGTCTTGGCATATTTTTATTGCTAAAATATCTCTAATTTCATTATGTCTTGGAATTGCTGATCTCTTATTCAATTAAATTTCAAAGCTTCTTTTAAAGTTATTTTTAAACTTTCTAATAATTTCTCATGGGTTCGCTCTTGACAGTTAACTCCGGGAATTTCTATTACCCAACCAATCCACCAATTTCCATCTTTTTTTGTAACAGCAGTATATAAATTATTCATATGGACCTCCATATAAGTTTAATAATTATTTATTTCTTTCAAATCACATACCAGAGAAGAAAATGGGATGTGTCCCTATTTAAAATTAGTATCAAATTTCCAAGTATATTTGACTATACTAGCACCAACTGCTGAAGTAGTAGATCCAGAAGCATCAAATCCAACTGTAAATGGAATAAATCCAGTTGCTGGAGAAGGCGGCGAGATTCTAACTCGCGTCCAAAGATATTTCAGTAAAAAAAAGAAAAGAGCTGATTTTTTTTTCAGCCCTTTTCTTTTTTTATATATTTAATCTTCAATTATCAAATTTAAGGTTCATTTATGTATTGTAATACTTGTTGAACCACTTTCGCTACCAACATTTGCAGTCACCTGATAAACAATAGATACACCAGTAGCATTAGCCGGTACAGTTAGTGTGACTGTAGCCTTACCATCAGCGTCAGTAGTGCCACTAGTTGCTGATAGTGTTCCTCCGGTTGTATTAAATATGACTCTTACACTTGCAACAGGTTCACCAACAGAGTCAATTACATAAGCGGTTATTGTTGAAGTACCACCAACATTGGTAAATGATGCTGGAACAGCAACTACAATAATGGTGATAGCAGTAAAGTAATTCACTTGAATCGAGCTAGTATAATATCCTTTATTGCCAAAATAGTCTGTTGCAGTAAGAATAACGATATAAGTACCAACCGTATTATAGGTATGCTCCACGATGATACCACTTCCGGTGGAACCATCGCCGAAATTCCAACTATAACTGGCAATTCCTCTGTTGTCCGTAGATTCAGATGCATCAAAGACAACAGTGAAGGGAGCAGTTCCAGTTGTGCCAGGTGTTACATCGAAATATGCATCTGGTGGTTCAAAATCTATACCCGGTTGAAGTGCCGGGAGGTCTATGGTAACAGATTTTGTAATATTATGGCCAGCACCATCAGTTCCTATCAAGCTAATAGTGCAAGTCATTTCGGTAATTAAAGGATTTGAAGTCATATAATCCTGAGCTTCTTGATAATAAAGAGGTAAATCGGTAATGGTGGTAATGTCTCCAGGAGTTCCAGGTGCAGTTGAAGCGGCTACATAAAAAGTTGTACCCACAGTTTTGGTTAATGAATTTATTTTTGTTGTACCCACATAATATTCATATTCAAAGCCGGTACCGATAAATTCTACCTCGTTTATAGAATATATTTCGAGATCAATAGTGCCTTCACCTTCAGTTAAGTCAATATCGGTATAGGTTACTCGTATCTGTGCCTGGGGGTCAAAGATATTTAAAAGCCCCAGAGAAAGCCAGCTACAACCGACTAATAATATAATAAAACTTAACAATATTACGAAAAATAATATTTTAGATAAATTCTTCTTAGATTTATATTGCAAAGTCTTGTCCCTCCCTTTTTTATTTAATCTACCGATTAAATAGTCGATAGTCGTTAGTATATAGTATATATATAGTAAATATAAAAACAATAAATCAAAACAAATCGATAGCATATCACCCTCACCCTACCCTCTCCCCTCAAGGGAGAGGGAGAAGCGAGAATGACATTAATATTAATAATCTAATAGATGCGCAGTAATCAGGATAATTATTTCTGTTTTTTTATTCTTAGTATGAGTAAATTTAAATAATTCACCAAATATAGGAATATCTCCCAAAAATGGAATCTTAGTAATATTTTTTATATCCTCTGAAGTAATTAAGCCTCCTATTACTACTGTATCATCTAAATTAGCTCTAATTATTACCTTCTCTTCTCGAGAATTAATTACCGGATAACCTTGTATTGCTTCCTGCTCGCCTAGTGATTCTATTTTAGGATTTACATCCATAGTAATAAGACCATCACTGCTTAATCGTGGAGTAATAGTCATACTTAATCCAACATCTCTATATTCAACAGTTTCAAGACCGTCAGGGGTAATTATTTTAATAGGAATCTTGGAACCAGATAATATTTTAGCCTCTTTACCGTCTAAAGTAAGAACTTTAGGATTAGATAAAATATTAGTCTTACCTTCAGTTTGTAAAGCTTTTAAGGTAGCTTCAATTAAGCCGCTTCTTTCAAAAGAACCCCCTAAGGTTAATTCACCAATTGTTATTTGACCTTCTAATAAATTTCCATCAGCATCTTTTACTCCACCAGTCCATGAAATACCTAAATCTTTTTCGCTATTAATAGCAATTTCAATAACCTTTGCTTCTATCATTATCTGAGGTGCGCGTTTGTCTAATCCGACAATTATTGTTTCTACATTAGCTAATTCTTCTTTGGTGCCTTTTACCATGATTTCATTTTGTCTACTGTCTATATTTATTCTTTTTTCATCTGGAATAATTATACTTAGCATATTTTTTATTGCTTCAATTTCGTCCTTAGTAATAGCATTATCTATTTTAAAGCTCTTAGTTAATAGTTCTGTATCTAAATTCGCTATTATATTTTCAATTTTTTCAATTTCCTCTTCTGTACCTTTTACAATTAAATTATTAAGTCTCGTATCAGCAACAATGTTAACATTTGCCCCTTCCTTTATATAACCATCTAATACTCCCTTTGCCTCTTCTGCGGTAGCATTTTTTAATTCAAATATTTTAGTAATAGGTTCCCCATATCCTGCTATTATATCTTTAGCCGCAATAATCAGAGTACCACTTACCTCAGTATAATCTAATCCCTTATTCATTAAAATCAATCCGATTGCTTCTCTAAAGGTTTTATTAGAAAGATTTAAGGTTAATTGTCCGGTTACTGAATCATCAATCATTATATCTATTCCAGTGAGTTCGGATAATCCTCTAATTACATTAACCACGTCTTCTTCAAAAATTTTCAAATTAATCGGTTCAAGATAAGTATCCAGAAGAGAAATCTTCGGTGCTTCTTCTTTTTCAATTTTTACTGCTTCACTTTTTACTGGAGTAACCGTAAAGATTTGTTCTTCTGGTGCTCTAAACTCAACATAATCATAAACATCAATATACAATAATTTTTTATCAGCAGATAATTTTACTTCATAATCAACCTGCTGAAACAAATCTACTATAAATCTGGTGATGGGGATGGGTATATTTTCTAATTGACCACACCTTACTTGTTTTGCTGAACCCATATTTAAAAATAAGATATTTTTGCTTAAATCATCAATACTATAAATGGCGTTCTTAACATCAATTACTATTCTCTCCGGCTCCTCTAAATAAGACACTTCATATTCTGAAATTTCTCCAGTTGCTTTAATAGTAAGATGGGTATAATTAGGTAATTTTTTATACCAAATATTGGTCATATATATATCTTGGGCACTGGCACCACTGGTCAGAAATGAGGTTATCAAAAAGAAAATCAAAATAAAAAATAATAAATTTATTTTTTTCCCTGGTATAGAGAAAAATCTCCTCGCTTGAGATTGCTTCGTCGCTTCGCTCCTCGCAATGACAGAGGAAAAACCGTTCCTCACAATGACAGAGGAATTTTTGATATTTAAATGCTTATCTTTATAATTCATTAGAAGTATCTTCACCTCCTATTTTTAGTGAAAAAAAGTATCCGTTAAAATCAATAATTACTTCATCTTTCTTAATCTCTTTTACAATATATTTTTCCGATATTATATCATATAAATTAGCAATAAATATTTCCCCGTTCATTTCAATAATAGCCACCTTCTTATCTTTGGAATCAATTATTCCTGATAATTTTGTCCCTGGAGGTAATTCTGGCTTAGGAAATCTTAAAATCTGGCCTTCGGTCCCTTCTTCTCCCTGCCCTATTCCTGGAGTAATATTTCTTACTATTTGGAAAGGATTTCGGTTACTAGGAGGTTGGTAAGGCTCATAAACAAATATTTTATTTTTATATCCTTGCTCCCTCTTTTCCATTTCTATTTCAAATTCAGTCTTCTCTTTTACTACCGGCTCTTCTTTTATTAGTGTAGAGATAGATTGTCCGAGAGTGGTAGGTGTATTTTCAGTACTATTAGTTGCAATTGTAGTTTTCACAGAATTAATCGGGAATAAAAGAGGATATCCCCACCAATAAACCACTCCTGCAATTACAATAACAATTAATATAATAATTAATATTTTAGTTATTCCAGATCTAGATTTAGATTCTGATTTATTAAATATATTTCTAATTGAAATCTTTTTCACTTTATTCGGAACTCTCTTTTCTTAAGACATAGACAAACATACTTATAGAAATATTTAAATTTTCGTCTTCTTTTCCAGTTTTACTCAAACTTAATGTTTTAACATCAATAATTCGAGGCAGATTCTCTATCCGATCCAAATAGGCAATCAAATCAAAATAACTGGCGGTTAGACTCATAGCAATAGGCATTTTTCCATAAATTAGATCTTTCTCCCAGGAAATATTCTGAGGGGTAAAATTGGTAAAATCAACATTGAATTCAGTTAGCGTATCCTGAATCATTACTAATAAATCAGGTATTTCTTTTTCTTTAGGTAACATCACTTCCAGGAATTCTAATTTTTTCAATAAAGCCTGGTATTCTTCTTTTAAAGGACCGAGTCTTGCAGCAATTCTTTTGCCTTCAGCAATCTTTTGAGCAGTAATCTCAATATCTTTATCCAATTGCTCAATCTTCTGGATTCTTGGTTGATAGATATAAAAATAGTTAAAATAAACAAATGCTGCAAAAACTATAAATATTAATAATGCAGTTATACCTTTAGATAGTTTCATATTATTGTACCTTTTTTGGAATAAATATTCCCGACAGTTTAAAGTTTACAATTTCTACATCTGTATCTTCTTCTTTGATGGTGGTCTTTCTGACATATTCTAACTCAATATTATCAAAAGTAGGTTCATTCTTTAAAGCCACCATATATTTAGCAATCAAATAATTATTGAAAGTATTGGCAGTAAAATCAAAAGTTTGATTGGCACTCGAGTTAAAATTATCTACCCAGACCTCATCAAGAATAGAAGCACTAAATTCACCCAAAATTCTAGATAAGTGGGATTGATTATCAAATAATCCTTGAATAACCACAATTCGTTCTTCTATCATTTTTTTGTCTTTTTCCAAATTCTGTACTTCTTTTATTACCTTTTCAATTGCTGCTAATTCAGACTTCATGGTGGTGAGTTGTTGTTCTTTATAATCTATTTGTAATTCCAAAGAAAAATATAAATAAGCAGAACTAAAGGCTAAAATAACGACAAATAAAATAATTAAAACTCTCCGTAAATTAAACTTTTCTTTCTCTCTATATTCAACTGGCAGAAGATTAATATTTGCCATTATACCTTTACCTTTCTCTTTTAGCTAACCCGATTACCGTGGCTAATGATTCTTTAAATATTTTTATTTTTTCTAGATCGAATACTCTTTCGTCTATCTTTATCTCTTCCAGTGGATCTCCGATGATTAAGGGTATTTCAAGTTGTTCGCTTAAAAATTTATCAATATTTTTTATTTTAGCACAACCGCCAGATAATATCAGCTTATTATATTTAACTTTTTGACTTTGGGTCTTATAATAACTCAACGACTTTCGTACTTCTTTAGCCATTTGATTTAGTATTTTTAGAATAATCTTTTCACTTTCGTTTTTCTTTTCTTCCTCAGTCTCGGGACCTAATACTATCTCTGTATCCTTTTTAAGCTTTTCTGCTTCTTCAAAGGTAATATTCAAAGATTTGGCAATTGCCTTGGTGATATCATTCCCTCCCATTAAAATATTTCTGGTAAATTTGAGATTCTTTTTCTCAACCAAAGTAAGAATTGTACTACTTGCCCCGATAGATAATATTATATTAATAATTGAACTTTCTTCATCTTTCTCTTCTTTATCAGAGAGATAATGATCAAAAGCTCTAATATTTGCAGAAGATATTTCATCAATTATCTTGGGTATTATCCTGGATTTTTTTAATGCTTCCATATAGGGATTAACGACATTTTTAGGAGCTGCCACCAAAAGGACTCTCATCATTTTATTCCCCTCTTTTTCTTCGAATTCTTCAACCTTAGCAGCATCAATGATAGATTCATCCAAATCATAGGGGACATATTTTGGGGCTTCCCACATTACTCCAGACAATAACTCTTTATCTTCCATTAAGGGAAGAACAATCTCTCTAATTATAACTTTCTGTCCGGTTATAGCAATAATTGCTCTATTATCCCTCAAACCACTATCTCTTACTATTTCGGTTAAAACATCTGCTACAGCTATCGGATTTAGTATCTCTCCATTGATTATACTATCTGGTGGGCTGAGTTTAACTCCATAATTATCAAGCACATATCCCTCGCTCGTCTTATGTAATTTTGCTACTTTAATAGAACGTGCACCAAAATCAATGGCAAACATATCTTCTCCTTATTTTCGTCATTGCGAGGGGCAAAAGCCCCGAAGCAATCTCTACTGTCATTCCCGCGGAAGCGGGAATCCATCTTTTCCGTCATTGCGAGTCCCTCTCTAAGGGGCGAAGCAATTTCTTATTTCATTATTTATTTCTTGAATATAATTTAAAAAATTCATCCAAACTTATCTCTAAATCTTCTCTAATTATCTTACGTAAAAGTCCTTTTGGTATATCCTTGTTTCTATGTACCGGAATAGTTGTTGCTCTCCCGTCCTCCGATCTCAACCTAACATGAGATCCCTTTGTTCTTGTAATTCTAAAACCTATCGATTCTAAAAATTTTATAAAATCTTTGCCTTTAATTGCAGGAAATTTAAGCATTTTGACCTACTTCTACTTCCCTAAATCCAACGAATTTATTAAGTTCCTCAACTTTAGTTTCCTCTAAACATAAATCAATGACTTCTTTTATATTCTCTAACGCTTCATCTATCGTTTCACCATAAGAATGACAACCTTTAAATAACGGACAAGTCACAATATAATATCCATCTTCATCAATTTCAATAATTATGGGTAAGTGTATTTTCTTCATTTCTAATCTCTCCATTGCAAACCTATCGGGTG